>JAJDDS010000261.1 GCA_029260195.1 Phycisphaerae bacterium | reverse complement strand
GGCCATTGCCGTCGAAGTCACCGGGAGCATTACAATCATCCAGTGAACCAGCGGGGGCTGCGCTCACTGATGTTGCAACGGCGGCGTTCGATTCGGCCGGCGCGTCCTGAGGCCGGTGGTCCGCGATGGGATCGCGGGGTGGATGGTCACTGGCGCGTGCCGGGTTTTGATCAGCGCGTTGACCACTGCGGGGCGGAAGCGGCGCCGCGGGTTGGGCGTGGACGCGGACGGGCAGGGCATTGATGCTCGACCCAACGGTGAGCAGTGTGATTGTCATTCCGCCTCGCATATTCCACTCCCGTATTTGCATTCACATTGTCGACGAAACGTGCGGGGACAACTATCCGGGCGGCAGGCCGCAACGGTGATCGAGGAGTGGGCCCGGCGTGGTCTCGGACCAGGGGGTCAAGGGAAGGTCCGGGTCGGTGCCCGGGAGGTTCCGCTCCACACAAATGACGGTGGCGTCGAGTTCGAGCCACGATTTCAGTGCCGCCCACAGTGGAGCGCTCTGCCAGGCGCAGCCGTCTGGATCCATTTCGTCGCAGATCTGATAGTCCATTTTCTCGGGCTTCTCCCAACTATCGTGCGTGTGCGACTCGGGCGCGAAAACCGCATGGCCGACTGGAGCTTGCACGTCGGCTGGACTTTCCTCGGGTGTGCCGGTGGGTCGGTTTACGGCTCCGCCGGCGACCGCGCGAACACGCTGGGCAAAATCGAGGATGTGGTAATCCGCGTCTTTCGTTTGGCTCAATTCACAAGGTACGCCGCCGTCGGGACACTCAGACTGTTCGGCGCACGCGAAGTTCTCATCGTGCGAGTCGCAAAGGCTATCGAGATGAGGCACGTAGCCAAGATCGACGAAGGAACCCGTTATTCTGGTGTAGTTGAGTAGTCCTGTGTCTCTGACCACATGGTCGTACAGTTGCGGCGACAGAAACATCGGCGTTGTGATGTGGTTCATCAACACGTGCATGCTGTCCAGGCAGGCTTCGGGGTTGTCTCCGGGGCCTCCGTAGAGACCGTGTGCGGCAAAGCAGCTCTCGTCGAGCGTGGCGACACCGACCATCTCGTCGATGGAGACGGGAGCCTCCACGTCGAACAGCATTGTGCCCCAGTTGCGGCTCCACCGGAACTCGATGCCGTCGAAGTACGAGAGTGATGAATACCACAAGCCGTCGGCGAGGTCCGGCACTGAGGTACTTTGCGGCGCCACGATGTGATGATCGAAGGAAGACGTCGCGTAGTCGTTCCAGAAGAAGATATCCCTGGAGGGATCGTTGACGAGATTCTCGACTTCGACCGACGGGCGAACATAAGCTGATGCAAGCCCGCGGACATCGGCGTTCGTCAGTGCTAGTCCGGGTTGCCCGTCGGATGGGTCGTGGCGGATGTACTCGGCGATGCGGTCGATGTACATATACATCCCGTTCGAACCGTTGGAATGGGCGGAGAGGGCGATTTGACTGTTGGGCGTAAGCCTGTTGCCCTCGTCCCACACGGTAAGGTGTTTCAGCAATGCCCGCAGTTCGCGGTGGCCGTGGAAGTAGACTTCCGCCTGGCCCATCGGCGTGCCCTGGTCGTCATATTGCTCCGCCAGGGGTAGCGTGTTTGAGCCACAGTTTCGGTCGCCGACACACTTGTCGATGATGACGCGGTTGTACGATGCGAATGGGGCGCCCAGGTGTGGTTTGTAGAGGCCGGTGAACGTCCGCGTGGCGCGGTGCTTGCCCCAGGCGCTCGTGAAGCTCGGTCGCTTTTCGTCGTCCCAGCAATCGGAGAGGCAGGCGTCCCCGCCGTTTTGGACCTTGATGATCCAACGGTCCGTTGTGCCCGCGTCGTAGTAGAAGAGCGGGCGCGTGCCGTCGGTGCATTGGATTATGGGTTCGCTGTCGGGGCAGACGGTTGTTCCCTTGGGTGGGGTCGATCCGTCCATGCACATCGGAATGAAATGCCTGGTGTAGAAGCTGTCCGTCGGGTTGGGCGGATAATGCTCTCTGGCGAGGAGGTTGCAGGCGTCGTCGGGCTCCCAGAGGAAGTCGTTCCACTCGGCGCGTGTATTCAACGCTATGCTGAGGTCGCGTGCGCCGTCGGCGTTTGCATCGCAAACGTACACCCAGAGGTCCCGCAAATCCTGCGGTGCTTCGCAGGGCGTGTCGGGAGGACCGGCTTGAGTCTGGCAACACGGGTCTCCGATG
Source organism: Phycisphaerae bacterium (assembly GCA_029260195.1). Taxonomy (GTDB): domain Bacteria; phylum Planctomycetota; class Phycisphaerae; order UBA1845; family UBA1845; genus OFTM321. The sequence goes on along the minus strand of JAJDDS010000261.1, from coordinate 5,976 downwards.
TGACAGATCCCGTCACCTCCGTCGCCGATCGGACAGCGTTCGTGGTAGTCCGCGAGCTGTGCGACAAAGATGTTGTTCGGCGGGGGGCCGGAGGTGTCCTGGGCGGTGCCGAACGCGATCTGCAGGGCGCCGAAGTCCAGCAGATCCACACACTGGTCATCGTTGAGGTCGTAGCAACCGCAGTCACCGGAACCGCCGCAATTCGGTCCCTGGGCCGCCGACGCGAAACCCGCGTAATCTGCCAGATTTACGACACCGTTGTTGTCGCAGTCGCCCGGGAGCGACCCCACGGTGCCGCTCTCGACAGGCGGTTGGGCTGCAACCACCGGGACCACGGCGCTCGTCCAGAGTGTCAGCAGCGATAGTGTCGTTACGATTCGCATGTATTGCTCCATGTCACGCGCACTCGCGCAGTTCGAAGGATGTGTGTTCATTATCCTGGCGGCAAGCCGCAGCGGTCATCGAGCAGCGGCCCTGGCGTTGTTTCGGACCACGTCGTCAAAGGACCATTCGGGTCCGCGCCCGGTTCGTCCCGCTCCACACAGATGACAGTGGCGTCGAGTTCCAGCCACGACTTCAGCGCGGCCCACAGTGGAGCGCTCTGCCAGGCGCAGTCAGCGGCGCCGGTGTCGTCGCAGATTCGGTAGTTCATCTTCTCCAGGCTGGACCAGCCGTCGTGCGTATCCCATTCGGGGGCGAATACAGCGTGCCCGACCGGGGCCTGCGCATCGGCGGGGCGCTCTTCCGGCGTGCCGGTGGATCGGTCGACCGCGCCTCGGGCAACAGCTCGGACGCGGTCGGCAAAATCGACGGGATGGTATTCAGGCGTTAGCGTGTAGCGAATGTCGCAGGGCGCAGCGCCGTCGGGGCATTGAGACTGCTCGGAGCATGCGAAGTTCTCGTCGTGCGAGCCGCATACACTCTCGGCATCCGGTAGATACCCAAGGTCAAGGAAGGACTCGGTCATTCTGGTATAGCTTTGCAGTGCTGTCTCCCTCAGCTTGAAGTCGTAAAGCTGCGGTGCCAGGAACACGGGCGTCGTAACGTGATTCATCAGAACGTGCATGCTGTCAAGACAAGCTTCCACGTTGTCGCCGGCGCCGCCGTAGAATCCGTGTGCGGCAAAGCAGCTCTCGTCGAGCGTGCCAACGCCGACGGCTTCGTCGATGTTGGTGGGAAGGTCAGTATCGAACAAGAGCGCGCCCCAGGCTCGGGAGAGCTTGAATTCAGTTCCATCGTAGTATGTGAGCGGCGAGTACCACAGCCCGCCGGCGGAAGCACTCAGCGGCGCTGTGATGTGGTCGTCAAAGTCCGCCGGTGGGAAGTCGCTCCAGGCGAAGATGTCTTGTGAAGGATTGTTAACGAGATTCTCCGCTTCGACCGACGCGCGAACAAAGGCGGACGCCAGCCCGCGGACGTCCGCGCCTATCAGCCCGATTCCCGGTTGCCCATCGGAAGGATCGTGGCGGATGAACTCAGCCAGCCGATCGAGGTACATGTAGACACCGTTGGACCCATTCGATTGCGTCAGGATGGCGATCTGGCTGGTGGGCGTGAGCGTGTTGCCCTGATCCCAGGTCTTCAGATAGGCGAGCAGCGCTTGCACTTCGCGATACCCGCGAAAGTAGACCGGACCCTGCCCCTTGGGCGTCCCGTCGTCGGCGAAGAAATCCTGTAGCGGAATCGTGCTGGACCCCTGGTTTCGGTCGCCCACGCACTTGTCGATATTCACGAGATTGTAGGACGCGAAGGGTGAGTCGTTGGCGTCAAAAATACCAAGGAACCCCTTGGTGGAACCGTTTGTGGACCAAGCGCTGGAGAAGTCGGACCGCTCGTTGTCTAACCAACAATCGGAGAGCCCACCGCCGGAACAGGTGACGCCCCCGCCCTGGATTTTGATGATCCAGCGATTCGTCTCCGTCGTGCCGGCGTGGTAATAGAAGATCGGGCGCGTGCCGTCCGTACACTGGATGATGGGTTGACCGTCCGGGCAAACAGTCTTTCCCTGGGGCGGCGTTGAACCGTCCGTGCACATGGGAATGAAATGCCTCGTGTAGGGCTTGTCGGTCGGCTCGAGCGGGTACTGTTCCCGCGCCAGGAGGTTGCACGCGTCGTCGGGCTCCCACAGAAAATCGTTCCACTCCGCGAGCGTATCCAGGTCGCCCGTTCGATCGCGCTGGCCGTCGGCGTTCAAGTCGCAACCCTGGATCCAGAGTTCCTGGAGAACGGCGCAGGGCGTGTTCGGCGGTCCGGTTTGGGTTTGGCAACACGGATCCCCGAGGTGACACACTCCGTCACCTCCGTCGCCGGTGGCGCAACGGGCGTGGTAATCCGCAAGCTGCAGGACGAATAGGTTGCTCGGCGGGGGTCCGGACGAATCCTGTGCAGTGCCGAATGCGACCTGCAAGGCCCCGAAATCCAACAGGTCGACACACCCATCCCCGTTGAGGTCATAGCACCGGCAGTCGCCTGAACCGCCGCAGTCCGGACCCTGGGCAGCCAGCACAAAGCCCGCGAAGTCGATGAGATTCACGATGCCGTTATTGTCGCAGTCGCCCGGAACCGATCCCGAAATACCCTCCGTGTCGACCGGATTGTTCGATGAAGGCGGCGGCGAGAGTGCGGACACACCCGTCCCAGGGCTGCCGCCATCCAGTCGGACTGTCCATGCGAAAGAGATCAGCACGCATGCCACCATCCACCGGCGATTCCGGGTCAGATCTTTCCACCCTTTCTCAAGACTGGATGTACTTGTCACAGTCGCCGTGGCAAGAGATTGATCTTCCACGCGCCGGGCGGGCCGCCGGGCGCACCACGCCGGGCTTTCGTCCGAAGGCTGGGCATGATGAAGGTCCAAACGTCGATCGCGTCTCGGACTCGCATCGCAGGACGCGTGTCGAGTCGTTACCATGGAGTGGAAACTCCTGAATGATCGCTCCGTTCCGCTAACATGGCGACACGGTGCCGGTGAGCCCCGCCGGTCGATGCGGGACCGTCCTGTTCGCGTCGGCGTCCTCGGTGCCACAAGACAGCAACCAGGGTCGAGATACCCCTCTGCCACACCCCCGAGCAGCAATTCTACGGAATCGTTGAGTCGATTGCCAGTGCGAGTGGATGTTGTCCGAAAATGGCGCATCCTCAACACGATTCTCGGCGTTTTTTTTCCTTATCAGGATGCCGCGGCAGGTAGTCGCGGGGGCGAAGGAGGCATTTTTCAGGGAACGGCGGTGCAATCGCGACACCGAATCGGGTACAATACCGGACGGTCGCGCTCGATCCGTCCGCCGGCGGTCGGGCCCCGAATCGGGCAGGAGAACCCATTAATGTACGAATCACGATCGCGCTCCGCGCGCGGAACCGCCGCCGTTCTCTCGCTCGCCTTGGCGATGCACGCCGCGAGCGAAGCGATGGCTGACCCCGACGAGATTGTGCTGCACAGCACCTGGGATGACACGTCCTGCGGATCCGGCGCGGACGTGTGGGGCGAGGGCGACTACGCGTACTGGGCACACTTCGGAGTGCCGTGCGTCGACATTGTTGACATCGCCGACGTGGCTAATCCCCAGTGGGTTTCGTCGTATCACGTTCCACCGCCCGACGACTTCGTTTCGGCGCAGGATATCAAGGTGCATGACGGCCTCGCTTACGTCGCGCACGAGGGTGGCGCGTTCAATGCCGCGAGCATCGTCGACGTTCGGGATCCGACGAATCCGGTGCGGCTCACGACGGTCCGTCCGACCATTGATGGCCACACGTACTCGAACGCTCACAACCTGTTTTACCATCAGGGGTATCTGTACCTGTGCGACAACAGCAACTCGGTGGCTGTGGTCGACTTGACGCACTACGATCCGGACGAGGCGCCGGCGAACATCACGACGGGCAAGTGGCAGATTGCGAACGTGGGGACGGCGTTCGTTCATGACATCGTCGCGCTGAAAAACCGGCTGTACGTGTCCGCGTGGGACCAAATCGTCATCTACGACATCACCGACCTTGAGGCTGGCCCGCCGGTGCTCCTCGGCGAGGGGACGGGTCAATCGTCGCACGCGGCGTGGCCAACGGCTGATGAACGGTGGCTTGTCACGACTGAGGAACGCACGAACGGCGGGTTGAAGCTTTACGAGGTGACCGAGGACGGGGACGGCGGGGTGGTGGTGACGTTGCACGACGAGGTCGTTGAACCGCCCACCACGTTTAGCGCACACAACCCCATCATCGTCGGGAACCGGGTGTACACAGCCTGGTACGCGTCGGGGCTTGTCGTTCACGAGATCGATCGGGAGAACAAACTGCTGGTCGAGCTTGGTCGCCTCAGCCCGGGCAACACGTGGGGCGTGTATCCGCTGCAGGGGTTGGACCGAATCATCGTGGGCGGGTTCGCGTATCTTGGATTCGTGGATGCGTCCCTCTGCGCTCCAATCGCGGATGACTTCGACGGCGATGGCGACGTTGACTTCGCGGACTTCGCTGAGTTTCAGAGATGCGCCGGACTGCCCACTTTCGACGCCGCATGCGCGACGGCGTTTGATGCGGATTGCGACGGCGACGTCGATCTCGACGACTACGCGGACTACTCCGGTGGTGTGACCGGTCCGCTTCCGTAGGCGATACGCCGCGCGACGTTCGGTGGCGCGGCGCACTGGTGGGTGAAGCCCGCGTTACAGGCCGACGATGTTGTAGCCCGAGTCGACGAAGATGTTCTCACCGGTGACTCCGCTGGACAGGTCGCTGACGAGGTAGACGGCGGTCTTTCCGACCTCGTCGGCTTCGACGTTGCGCTTGAGCGGGGACTTCTTCTCGACCCATTCGAACATGTCATCAATCCCACCAACAGCCATCGCGGACAGCGTTCGGACGGGGCCTGCGCTGACTGTGTTGACGCGGATTCCCTTCTCGCCGAGCTCGGCTGCGAGGTAGCGGGTGCTGGCTTCGAGCGCTGCTTTTGCGACGCCCATGACGTTGTATCCGGGTATGACCTTCTCGCTGCCATAGTATGTCATGGCGAGGATGGATCCGCCTTTGGGCATGATGTGTGCGGCGCGGTTTGCCATGGCGACGAGGGTGTAGGCGCTGACGTCGAGCGCGCCGGAGAAGACGTCGCGCGGGGTCTGGCTGAAGTTGCCGGTCTTGAGGTACTCGCGATCGGCGAACGCGATGGAGTGGATGACGAAGTCGATGGCGTCGAACTTTTCGGCGGTGGCTGCGAAGACGCTGTCGAGGTCTTCGTCTATGGACGCGTCACACGGGAGTAGCCACGGGTCGCTGACGCCGCCGGCTTGGAGTGTTTTGCGGACTCGGCGTTCCATTTTTTCGCCCGGTAGATGTACGAAGCCGCACGTGGCTCCGTGATCGATGAGGTTTTTGGCGATGTGCCAAGCGATGCTGCGGTCGTTGGCGACGCCGAATACGAGTCCCTTCCGTCCTTCGAGCAGGCCCATGTTCGTCCCTCTGTGCTGTTGGTTGGTGTCTTATCGCGTTCTGAGCCCCGCATCGTATCCCGTCGGGGGGGGTTTGGCCAACCCAGGCGATCGCGTTCCGCGCGACCGTCCCGGCGGGCGTGAGATCGGCGGGGCGTCGGCGGCGGTCGGATCCCATGGCGGAGCCCTTGGTTGGGGGTGGGAGTGCGATTCTTGGGGTGCGGGGTATCATCGTCCGCCGTGATGCGGAGATGCTCGGGACGGCGCCGGTGCGGACGCAAGAGATGAGTCGCGGTAGGGACTGCCCTTTCGGGCAGCCCCCCGCACAGATCCCAGCGAGCGGGATTACCGCACTGGGCTCCTGCCTCAGGTGATGACGCCCATGCGGCGTAAAGGATAAGGATGACACACGTGTGCGGGAGGCAACCATTGCTCGATAAGCCGTCGCATTCGCTCCCAGAGAACTCGGCCTTTGTGGCTTCGCCGCGCCAAAGCACGGTACCACAGCCAGCCCACTCGGAAGCGAAACACCGACAGCGCCGGGCTGTTCATGGGC
>JAJDDS010000027.1 GCA_029260195.1 Phycisphaerae bacterium | reverse complement strand
GTGTGAATGTATAGCCACACGTCGTGCAGGATCGGCATGATGTTGTCGATGTCCGCGCTCAATGTTACGGGCATGAAGTGTGTGCACATCGACGCGACCATCGCCGCGCACGCAGCCCCCAGGAAAAACGATCCCCGCATGGCTGTCTTGCGCGTCAGGAATTCAATCACAAACGCGAACACCGACCCGAACCACGTCGCGGCAGTGATCGCTTCGAACATGTTCGAGTTCGGGATTCGGTCCGCGATGTACCAGCGCAGCCCCAGCGACGTGGTGTGCAATCCGAACGCCAGCACGAACAGGACCAACCCTACCTTGTAGGCGCCGTTCCACCGGTAGACCACGGCCATCAGCAGCGGAATGACCGCGAACGCGTACACGATCCAGATCCACGTCATGCCCTTGTACCGGAAGTACCAGTTCTCGAGTTTGATCTTGTCGAGGTCGGGGTACAGGCTGGGCTCGACGCTGCGCACGAGCATCGCGAATCGCGACAGGGCTTCGTTCGCCCGGTCCGCGCTCATCTCGCCCCACGCCGTCGCCAGTTCGTTCCACGTGCTGGTGATTCGCCCGCCGAGTTCGGGGTCCAGCCCGGGTATGCCGGACCGATGTTCCATTCCGGCGTGGGTTCCACGCCAAACATCCTCGGCTGCGTACCACGCGTCGGCTTGATCGCCGCCCGGCGGGGGGACGATCCGTAGTATTCGGAGAAGCGTCGTCGGACGGGCAACGCCGAGCGCGTTGCGAATCTCGTTCACCGGACGCGCCGTGCGCATCAGGTCTTTCTCCAACTCGGCGAGGTGGCTGGTGACCGACGGATGCCCCATTAGGCTCGGTGCGATTAGACCGGTTTTTTTGAACGACTCGAGCACCGACATCTCGATGGCTTCCACTCGAGCCAGGCGGTCCGCGATCGACTGGCGAATCTGCTTTTTCTTCACGTAGATGACGTCCGCGTCGCGGTAGGCGGCCGGGCGAAACATCATGTCCAGGTAGGTAAACGCAGGTTCCTGCCCGGCGATGCGACGTGGTCCGCTCACGTCACGCATCATCGACCGCGCGAACGAATCGAATGACTTGATGCGCCCGCCGGTCTGCACCGCGATCGATTGAATCGGTTCGAGGTTCACCGCCTGCGCGAAATCCGACGGCGGCGCCGAGGAGGCTGGATTCATCGTGTTCCGCGCGATCACCCAACCGATCAGCACGACGACGATGACGTCCACAATACGTTTGCGCCACCTCGGCGTGACCATCGCCAGCAAGAGGACGAACGTGGTGACACCGAAGAAGACTGCGACGGTTGCGATAACTGACGACATGGAATCCTCCCTTATGATCTATCTCGACGAATCCCCTGCGACGAGCCGACGGTCTCGAGTGACTCCGACCCGGTCCGCGACGCGCCGTCCGAACCCGATTTCGACGCCCGACTCGCCGACGCCCGCTCCTGCATCCGCCGCCGGATCATCGGCTTGACGTAGAACGCGAAGATCATCCCAGCAACCGCGATGCACGTCCCGGCGAGCTGAATGTAGACCCCGTTTCGATTGCCCACGCCGATACCGGTGTAGTTCATCCCCGCGTAGCCCTGACCCGGCGGATCCCATGTCGATTGGAAGAACCAGAATCCCCCGGTGGACGCCGGCCGGTTCGAGCTCATCTGCATCGTGTCCGACCACCCGTCCACCGTCTTGAACCGAAGTTGGCTAATGAAATCGCGGACGGTGTTCGTCGATCCCGTGTACCCACCGCTGTGCGTCGCCAGCTCGAATGAGTCCAGCGCAATTTCCGTCGGCAGCGGATGCCGCTCGCGAGAGTACATCAACTCGACGGTCTGTCCGTCCGCAAGCGTGAGGGTGGTTGGGTGAAAACCCATCCGGCGCGGAATCGCATACTGGCGGTTGGGAAGGGCGTAGCTGTTGAAATCCAACCACAACTCCCGCGACCAGTCCCCTTTCCGTATCGCCAGCTTCATCATCGAGAACGACGCCCGCGCCCCGCGGTCCCGCTGCTCGATCGGGACGATTCGCGGACGGATGTCCTCGACCGCGTGCGTCCGGACCCGATGGAGCGTAAAGGACACCTGATCGGTCACTGAAACCGTCTGTCCGGGCGAGATCGGCTGGCGCGCAACCTGCCCCGCGGCGTCCTTCAGGAGCAGATGCGTGCCCACCTCCGCAGGCCCCGCCATCAGTGTCAGGCGCGCGTCCACGCCCGGATTGAATCGCACGGCGATCACCGTGTCGGGTGGTTGCATCAGACCGGCGTCGTTCAGATCGCGCGACGCGCCCGGAACATCGGACACAAAACGCGTCAGCGTCCGATTCGGCGTTTTGATCTCCAACGTCGCGATCGACATCGACCGTCCGGCCATTTCGCCGGACTGCGTCACCAGGTTGTGGATCACGTGCTTGATGCGAAACGCGAAGCCGGTGTCCTCCAATTCTGTAAACTCAGCCTCCTCCCCCCGCGCCGGGACGTCGTCCAACGCCATGCGAATCGGAGTCTCCCGCTCCGGTATATTGAATACCAGCGTCCCCTCCGCGCTCCCAACGAGCTGCTCCAGTGCCGCTTCCGAATCGATCCAACGCATCATCAATTGGCCGCTTTCGGCTTGGCTGCGCGCCGGATCGAATGCGATCAACTGATAGTCCAGGCGCGCCTCGGGCCCGGCGCTGAGCGTCACGTCCGCCACCGGGTTCAACTTGGTTCCACCGTCGCCCCATTCCGTGGACATGAATGCGTATCGCAGGTACCCGACCACGCGCACGTCATACTCCGCCAGTGGGTCGCCCGGTTCTTCGGTGGCCGGCACTTCAATATTGATCGTCCTCAGCGGAAGCGCCGCGGCCGAATCACCCGCATGCACATCGTCGTACGAGTTGATGCGCTCGTGATACCGTGGCATGTCCGCGATCGGCCGCTCCAACCATCGCTCCGCGCCGGTTGCACGCGAATAGAGTGCCGACGTATCCATGACGAAAAACTCGTTCTGCGGTACGTAGTCGAGCGACAGGTGGATCGTTTCATCGACGAGCGGTCTGCCCAGCGTCTTCTTTGCGCGGGTCCGATCGGGAAGAATGTCTTCGGTGTACTGCGGGAAACCGACGAGGAGCTGCCGCGTGAATCGCTCCTTCGGCGTGACACAGTCGACCCAGATCATCAGCGCTTCCTTCCCTGCGTCGTCCCCCGACACGATGGTCCAATCGGGAATGATCTGCGCGATGGTGAAGTGATGGGCGTCGGCCCCGATCCCCACCGTTACTTGGCTATCGGGGCGAACGATCATCCGCGCCGGGTTGTCCTGGCCGGGAATCTCGATCACGACCTGTCGTCGATACACTGGTGCGTCGCCCTCGACTTTCGTGCCGAAGTAGTAGACGCTCCCCAGGCATAGCACGAGGATCCCCGTGTGGATCATCCACACCCCCGCGTTCACCAGCCGCAACGGAATCTGCTTCAGCGTCACCGTGATGATGTTGACGCACAGTAGGGCCATCATCACGTCGAAAGGCCACCAGTGAAACCAACCCATCTCCGTCATATCGAAGAACGGGTACTGGCGGAGCGCCGGGATCGCGCTGCCCAGCGAGCTGTACGTGAAGATGCAGACCAGCAGGGTTACCCCGAACCAGACGTTGTTGGCCCAACTGAAGAGAAGAACATTCAATACACCGGTGCGTCCCGGCGGCGTGTCAGCCTGCGTCGAGCGAGTCAATGTGATTGTCCTATCGAGTGGATCGTATGTTGGACCCGGAGCGCCACGCCCCCCGGCGCGCTACGTTGTCGGTGACGGTGCGAAATGACGCTTCCCCGGCCACCCCGACGCCAACGAGACGACGGGGATTATCACGCCCACGATTGTACCCATCCGCACCCATCCGGCGAGACCCCGCGGCGTGATTCGTATTCCCGCTCCATCCGGACACCGCCCGCGGCCATCCGAACGCCCCAGTGCCCGACCCACGCCCGGTGCCCGAATGTCCGGATTCGGATCGACGCCCGGGGCGCATCCGCCCCGAGGGAATCCTGTCCGTCGCCGGTGCTGCTCGCGGGTGGCATGACACTTCCGGTGGCCTGCAATCGGGTTGGGTACCCCTTTTTTCGCGACGCCACTCAACGCGTCTTCTGGAACTACAAGCGCCTGAGGACGCGAAGGGTTGGGGGACTGCATGGTTTCGTACGTCCCCCTCGCCTACGGGGAAGAATGGGGCACTCGCCGATAGCGTCATGCACCCCTGCTCGCGAGCCTACTTCGTGGACGAGTCCTTTTTTTCGCTTCCGGTGAACGCCATGGGCGACTGGGCACTCGCCCCGATGCTGAACGCACCTCGCGGTACCATGTACATCTCGACCCGCCGGTTCTGTGACCGGCCTTGGTCCGCGTCGTTGCTGGCGAGCGGCCGATACTCGCCGAACCCCATCACGCCCACGCGCTCCGACGAAACGCCGTTCTGCGCCAAGACCTTGCCGACGGCGATCGCCCGATGTACCGACAGGTGGGTGTTGCTCGCGTGCTGCCGGAGCGTCTCCGCCTTGCGAATCGGAATGTTGTCAGTATGTCCCACGACAATCACGTCGAATCCCTCCGCGACCGGCGATTTCACGATTTCGCCGAACCGGCGCAGCGATTCCTTTGCGTCATCCCGCACGACGTCGCTCGCGAAGGCGAACACCAGGTCCGATGTCCATTTCAACGTCCCGTGATCGCCGTCATATACCACCGACGACGGATGCTGCGAGGCGAACTGACGAAGGGCTGCATCCAACTCCGCGGGAAGCCTGCCCACGCCCATCGATACATCCCCGACCGGCTTGTTCGCAAGTTTCTCCAGCACGGCCTGCGCGCGGCGGAATTTTTCTTCCAGCCCGTCGTTCTCGGTTGTCAGATTCGCCACCAGTTGGTCCTTGACCGCCGATTGCGCTTCCAGCGAGTCCGAACGCGACCGCAAGGTGCTCATGGCCGTCCGTGAATCGAACAACTGCTGCTCCAGTTCGGCTTTCTCCGACTCGAGCGCCCGCTGCGACATTTGCACTTGACGAAGTTCTTCAAGGCTTGCGCACCCGCTGACCGTCACAAGAACACAGCCCAACACCGCGCCCGCCGTCCAACGCCCGGTTGTCATGACAACCCTCCTTCCACTCGTGGAATCAAATGATGATATCAACATACACGAACCGCGCGCGACCCACCGCTCGATGACGACATGAACGATCATGCGTTCGGATGATGCGCGATGACAATTTCAGTGAATTGGGCGACGTCCGCCAAGCCGCGCGCCGGTGGCGTCGACAGAGAAACCTGGGGAGTCCTACGACGAATCCGACCGCTTGCCCAGGAACATCCCAAGCCCCATCGCCGCGCCGGCGATCACGAGGGCGCCAACACCAAACATCCACAGCTTACCAAAGACCAGCTCCAGAATCGAGGGCAAAAGACCACGAATCATCGAAGCCAGCGCCAACCCCGCAACGCACATCACCAACAACCCTACGGCGACCAGACCGGTCACGCCGTGGCTGAAGGAATCCGCCGCGTACTCCACCGTCCGAACGGTCACCGTGGCGCTCGCCGCCGGCGTGTCAGCGACCTCTTCAAACGCCTCCGCGCCTGCCTCGGTCCCCGCGGCTGTCCCGGCTCCAGTGCCCTCAAGTCCGGCCCGCGTCGCATCGCCCATTTCCATGGTGGGGGCGTCATCCCCCGGATAGATCTCGTCCAAGAGCTCCGCCCCGAGCGACGTGTCATCGCTCTCGCGTGTCAGATCCAGCAATCCCGATCCGCCGCTGCCCACGCCCTCCAGTCCGGTCCCGCTCGATGTACCCGACATTACCGTCTTGGCCATCGGGTCGGCGCTTTCGTCCAGATCCTCTTCGTCGAAAACACTGACCCCGACCGAGCTTACGACCGTATCGTCCTTTGCTTTGCCCGGCGACGTCCCCTCCGTACTGGAGTCAACCTCATCAAGACTGACCATGTCGTCACCCCCCGCCAGGTCGATCCCCGAGTCGCCAAGCGAGAGTCCCAGATCCGTCCCGGTCCCGGACAGGCCCGCCGCGGTCCCGGCTAGATTCAAGCCCGTATCCCCGATTCCAATTGATCCTCCGGAACTCAGGTCGGGCATCGGATTGCCTGTATCCGCCAACTCGATCGGCCCCATGCTCGCAGACAGCTCTGGCTCGTCCGCCAACGATCCACCCCCGAGTTCACCCGAACTCGCCAGCTTGTCGATCTCGTCGACCTTGTAGTTACTCTTGCCCGCGTCGCGGAACTCGCGGAGCTTGCCGTCCCGGACCGCGCTCTTGAGTGCAGCCTCATCGCAGCCGAGCTTGGCGATGGCTTCTTCCAGGGTGTAGTACATTTGGGCCATGGTGGCGTTTCCTCGATTCGTCTCAGGGGCGTCCGCGGTTCCGGAGCTTTGCCTCGCGGGCCGTCTCGATCATCTGTTGTATATCTTCCGGCGGAGGATCCGTTCCGAAATTCTCCAAATACCGGTCGTACATCCAGCTACGACCAGCCACCAAACGCAGCTTGCTCGTGCCAACAAGATACTCGTAGCACCAAATATTCATGGTGTCCACGTCCACCATGAAGAGCCCGTAGTGGTCCTTGGTCAACTGCCCAGGGAACGCGAAGATGCCACGCGCTCCTGCTTGAGCCGCTGGCTGGGCGAACGCCGGCGACGGCGCCCCGTCCAGCCGCATCAGAAGGCAGGACGCGATGACCGCCAAGCTAATCGCGATCAGCCAGAGCGGCCCCCGCGAGCCGGGAACCGCGAGATTCCTCGAATGACCGCGCTCGTTGTGCATCAGAACTCCCTCCGGATCGACCGTCGCGAGAAAGGGCGGCCTCCTGAGAGACCTTGCCCGTTGCGATTATAGGGCGGCGAGACCTCCGCTCAACCTGCCGCCGCCCAATTGCGTGTCCCGAACGCTGGCGTCGCCCTTCGATCCGTACCCGCGAAACCGAACAAATCCCTACCTTTGAGTCGCCTAGACTTCGGCTGCGCCCACGATTGGGTCCATCCACGAGCACCCGTGTGTATAAACTACCGTTCGAGGTCACCATCCGTTATACTTGTGATTTGTATCGGGACGGTGAGGCGTTTGGCCGCGAAGCACTGCCGCACGGAGCGGTGGGGCCGGGCGCGTGAAAGGACGGGGAATGTCGCAAGCGTACAAACGCTCAATATCGGTTTGCGCGATCGTGGGGGTTGTGCTTGCGGGCACGCCGGTGCATCTTCGCGCGCAGTGCCAGCTCCCGAAACTCACGGCATCAGTGCCGGAGGAGTTTGCTCAATTCGGTACGGACGTGTCGATCAGCGGCGACCTGGCAGCCATCGGAGCGCCCAACGACAACGAAGGCGACCAAGAGGACGCTGGCGCGGTCTACATCTTCCAACGCAACGGCGTGTTCTGGCAAGAGGTTGCCCGGCTTGTCGCCACTGACGGCTCCGAATTTGACGGGTTCGGGTCCGCTGTCGCACTGGACGGCAACGTTCTTATCGTCGGGGCGATCGGCGCCGACGACGGCTCGCAGTTCAACACCGGCGCCGCGTATATCTTCACGAGGGACCAGGGCGTCTGGGCGCAGACGGCGAAGCTCGAAGAGCCCGGTGGCGGATCGGGCGGCGATCAATTCGGTTTCGACGTCGCCGTCAGCGTTAATGTTGCCATCGTTGGCGTGTTCGGCGATGACGATCCCGCGCCCAACGCCGGAGCCGCCCACATATTCCGTCGCCAGGATGGAAACTGGGCGCACGAACAATTGCTCACGCGCGCCGACGCGGAAAACGGCGATCGATTCGGCGTGTCTGTGGCGGTCGATGGCAACACGGCGGTCGCCGGCGCCTACTGGACGGATGACGCGGGCTCGCGATCGGGATCAGCCTACGTCTTCGAACGCGAAGCAGGAGTCTGGGTCGAGAAGATCAAGCTTCTCGCCGACGACTTGGCCGCCGATGACCAGCTCGGTCGAAGCGTCGCTATCCACGGCGACGACATCGTCGTCGGTTCTCATCTCGCCGCCATCAATCTGATCGGCAACGTCGGCGCCGCGTATGTATTCCACCGCAGCGGGGCAACCTGGGGACAGACCCAGAAACTCGTCGCTCCGGACGGCGCTCTCAGTGACGAATTCGGCCGGTCCGTTGGCATCCGCGACAATGCCATCCTCATCGGCGCGGCGAATCGAGACTGGCCGATCCCCGGAGATGTCGTGCAGAATGTCGGTGCCGCCTACCTCTACGGTTTCAACGGGAGCTCGTGGATCTACCAACAGACGCTTTTCCCCGAAGACCTCCAAGCGGACGGTCAACTCGGGTTGGCACTCGCGGTCGACGGTGGTTGGGCACTCGTGGGCGCCCGCGATGTCGATTTGCCCGGTTCGGGCGATGCGGCGGGCGCGATCTACAGCTACTTCCTGAACAGCGAGCCCGACTGCGACGACTCCGAAACGGCCGACGTCTGCGACATCGCCGGCGGCGCGGATGATTGCGACGCCAACGCCGTTCTCGACGAATGCGAGCCCGACTGCGACGGCAATGGTCAGACCGATGTTTGCGATTTGACTGACGGCGCCGACGACTGTGATGGGAACGGCATTCTCGATATCTGCGAGCCTGACTGCAACACGACCGGCACAAACGACGTCTGCGACATCTCCGATGGGCTCAGCCCTGACTGCAATGCGAACATGATACCCGACGAATGCGACGTCGACGGCGGCGGTAGCGAGGATTGCAACGCGGACGGCGTTCCCAACGAATGTGAAACCGACTGCGACGGCAACGGGCAGCCGGACGCGTGCGAGATCTCCGGCGGCGCCCCGGACTGCAACGCCAACGACCTCCTGGATGTCTGCGAAACCGACTGCAACAGCAACAGTATTCCCGATGACTGCGACCTCGTCGGCGGCACGAGTGACGACTGCAACACGAACGCCACGCCCGACGAGTGCGACGTACAGCCGGGCGGTGGATCCGTGGATTGCAATGCCAACGTCATTCCTGACGAATGCGAAGAGGACTGCAACAGTTCCGGGGCGCCCGACGATTGTGATATCGCCACGGGTACCAGCGCCGATTGCAACGGGAACGGACAGCCCGACGAGTGCGAGCAAGGCGCCGGGCAGGACTGCAACCTCAACACCATCCCGGACGAATGCGAGGACGACTGCAACGGAAACAACCGGCCCGACGACTGCGATCTTTCAGATGGCACCAGTCAGGACTGCAACAGCAACGAACTGCCGGACGAGTGTGACATCGCCATCGGCGTGTCGCTCGATTGTGACACGAACGGCATCCCGGACGAATGCGATGTCGACTGCAATGGAAACAGTAATCCGGACGCGTGCG
>JAJDDS010000260.1 GCA_029260195.1 Phycisphaerae bacterium | reverse complement strand
GACCGGGTGCGGTGAGGTGTTCGTCGGATCGGCGGTTCTCGATGTCCCCGCTCCCGCCCAGATCGAGGGGCCCGTCGATGTCGTCGTGTGTCCCGGTGCGCCGGCCCAGATGAGCGTTACGGCCAGTGGCGAAGCTCCGCTGAACTACCAGTGGCAGCTCGACGGTGTCGACATCCTCGGCTCGACCGACCCGGTCTACTCGATCGATCAGGCCGGCGCGGAGCACGCCGGCGAGTATCGTTGCGTCGTCACGGACGGGTGTGCTCAAGAGGCAACTTCGGCCCCGGCGGTACTAAGCCTCATCGAGCTGGCGGCCTTTCAGATCCAGCCGGTCGGGGGGGATGTGTGCGTGGGAGACACCATCTTCCTGTTCGTCAGCGCCCTTGGGCAGCCGGCGTTTCAGTGGTTCAAGGACGGAGTGCCCATCGAGGATGCGACCAGTGCGTTCCTGGCCATTCCCAACGCGACGCAGGACGACGCCGGTTCATACCATGTCACTGCCACCGGACCGTGCAACTTGGAGACGTCTGACAACGCGGTCATCACCATCATCACGTGCGGCGATGGAGGCTGACGCAGTCCACGAAACGGCCGCGGTCCCGGTGGTGAGCTCAGTCATAGAGTTCGGCGTCGAACGCGCTGACTTCGGACCGGATGCGTTTGAGCACGCTTGACTTGGCTTTGTACACTTGGTTTGCGTTCATCCCCAGCAAGGCGCAGACATCCTCGACGCTCTTGTCTTGCACAACGAGCAGGTGAAAAGCGTTGAACGTGGGAACCGATACGCCGTGGCGAGCGCGATCGATGCAGAAGCGCAGACGGGCGTCAATCCACTCTGCCTCCCATTCCTCGTCGGGCGATTGATCTTGGTCAACAGCCTCTCTGAGCACATGGCTTTGCGCGGTGGGTACCTGGCGTTTGCGTGCGGTGTCGATGATCTTGTTGGTCACCAGCCGGCGGAGCCAATTGCGGAACCCGCCGCGCTCGCGCTGATACTCGAACGTCCCGATATGGACCGCCACCTTGTGGAGGCACTGGGCTCGCACGTCCTCCGCGTCCTCGTGGTTGAGGCCTTTTCTTCGCGCGTATCGGTAGAGAAAGGGCGCATACAGGGTATGGAATTCCCGCCACGCATCTCGATCACGGCGATCGCGGATTCGAATCAGCAGACTTTTGTGGGTCGTATCCATGGCGATCCGGGGGTGGCTGGGCGACGTTCCATGCAGCCGCGTTACACAGTATACTCGATCCGTCGCGTGACGGGGATATCGAGGCGGGTCTAAAGCCGGACGGCGCCCCGGATTACGTGGGAGCTATCTCGGCATGGATTCATGTCTGCCGCAGAGTGACCTTGAGCGATTCGCTTGCGGTTCGCTCGAGAATTCCGCCGCGGCTGAATTGCAGACCCACCTCGATCACTGCAGTGCCTGCCGTGAGAGACTTGAGCGTTTCCAAGAGGAGCAAGCTCTGGTCGCCGACGTGCGGCGCGTCCTCGCGTCGGGCGACGAGGGGGCGTGTGATGACGCGACCGCGGGTCTTCCGGAGCCGACGAATGCGAAGCACCTGCCGCGCATTGACGGGTACCGTATCATCGATGTCCTCGGGCAGGGCGGCATGGGGATCGTGTATCGGGCGATCCAGACGCGACTGAACCGGTCGGTCGCCCTCAAGGTGCTGCCAGCCATGGTGGGCAGCGCCAACCCCGGTGCGGTTGCCCGCTTTCGGCGCGAAGCCACTGCGGCGGCGCGGTTGCACCACACCAACATTATTCCCATCTACGATTTCGGCGAGTCCACCGATGCGCACTACTGCACAATGGAGCTGGTCTCGGGGCAACCCCTCAACGTAGTCATCAAACGCTTCGCCGAATCAAATGCGTCTGCGGCGTCTCCGGCTCGACTGGCGGACCTCCTCCAGAGCATCGCACCCGGCTTTCAGCCGTCCGAGTCAGGTGGCTCGGATCACGAGCGATCCGGTAGCGACGTGGGGTCCGGGTCCGCAGGATCCTCGATCGGGCGGGGGCGATTATACTTTCGCCAGGTGGCTCGCTGGATGGCGGATGCAGCCGACGCCCTTCATTACGCCCACGGCGAGGGCATCATTCACCGCGACGTCAAACCCAGCAACCTCATCCTCTCCACCGACGGGCGAATCATGATCGCCGACTTCGGCCTGGCCAAGGATGTCAACGAGCAGTCGGTCACGCTCACCGGTTCGCTGCTCGGCACGCTCCGTTACATGAGTCCCGAACAGGCGATGGCGAAGCGTATGCGTGTGGATCACCGCACCGACATCTACTCGCTCGGGACAACCATGTACGAGCTACTTACCTTTCAGCCAGCCGTTCCCGGCGCCGACGACAAGGAGATCCTCGGCCATATCATCACCAAGGACCCCGTCTCGCCGCGAAAAATCGTCTCGACCGTCCCGCGCGATCTCGAAACCATCTGCCTCAAGGCGATGGAAAAGTCGCCCGAATCCCGCTACGACACCGCCCGCGCCCTGGCCGAAGACCTGAGACGCTTCATCAACGACCTGCCCGTTATCGCCAAACAGCCCGGGCCCATCGCGAGAACAATCAAGTTCGTCAAGCGGCGGCGCGCGCTGGTCACCGCCGTCACCGCCGTCACCCTGCTCTTCGCCGCCACCGGATTGCTCATGGTCGAGCGACGCGCCCGCCGCATCGCCACCATCGACCGACTCATGACCGAAGGCTCGGAGTTTATGCGTGCGCACGACTGGACCGCGGCGACCGATCGCTTCGATCAAGCGTTGCGACTCGACGCGCGCGACCTTCGCGCTCTGAACAACCAGGCTATTCTCCTCAAGGAGCGGTTTAACAACGCAATCGATCCCAATCCCCAATGGCTCGCCGACGCCAACGACTGGCTTGACCGCGCCATCGCCCTGTATCCCAACGACGCCCAGATATGGAGCGATAAGGGCGTCATCCTCAAGAAGCTCGATCGTCTGCCGGAGGCGCGGAAGGCGTATGACACGGCGACGCGGCTCGATCCCAACAACGCCGCCGCTTGGATCAACCTCGGCATCGCCGACGCCCACCAGCGCGACCTCGACGCAGCCGTTCAGCATTTGACCCGCGCCACCGAGTTGGTCGACATTCCCTACACTCGAAACTACGCTTGGCGCACGCTGGCCACCGTCCAACTCGTCTCCAACGATATGGCTGCGGCCGCGGATTCCCTCGAGCGCGCCAAAGACGCCGACATCAACGACATTGCCACCCATCTGCTCAGTGCCAAACTCCAACTCCGCATCGGCGACTTAAGCGCCGCCATATCCGCCGCCAACACGGTAGACACCCTCTCCGATGGCCGCGAACCACGCGCCGAACGAATCCTCGCACAAGCTAATCTCGCCAAGGGCGAGTACGCGAGCGCCATCGATGCTGCCACCGCCGCACTGGATGACAGCGATTTCCCAACCTTCAACCACCTCATCCTCGCCGCAGCCCACGCCCAATCCGGAAATTACGCCGCCGCCCGCGAACACCTCGCCCGCGCTGATGACACCTGGCCCGACGCTCTGAAATCTGAGGATGCCATCCTCCCATCATCCCCCGCCGGCCTCCTCTGGTTCGAAACCCACGCCCAACTCGCACGACTCCAGCAGATAACGACCGCCGCCCTTCAAGCCGCCTCACCGTAACCCTTGACGCAACAACACTTTACGGCTATTGCCCCGTGGCCCGGTTTCCCAGGAGAAGAGCGGCCCCAGTTTTTGCTAAACTGGTGAACTAACGAGGCGGAATCCCCCGCCGGGTCCGTATCCCTATTGGTGAGTCGCGTGAGACTCATCGAGCACGTGGGTTCTCGGCGAAAGGAATCAGTGATGATGAACAGCGTCTGTATCGCATGCCGGCTCCTGTGCCTCGCGGTGTTCGTGGCGAGCGCAAGACACGTCCGCGCAGACTCCATCTTCTGGAACAACGCGGATGGCGGCGCCTTCAATGTCGGCAGTAACTGGCAAGGGGGCGGCATTCCCGGCCCCCTGGACGTCGCGGTTTTCAACTTGGCGAGCGCTAGTGGTTATGCCGTTCTGTTTGATGGA
Source organism: Phycisphaerae bacterium (assembly GCA_029260195.1). Classification (GTDB taxonomy): domain Bacteria; phylum Planctomycetota; class Phycisphaerae; order UBA1845; family UBA1845; genus OFTM321. The sequence goes on along the minus strand of JAJDDS010000260.1, from coordinate 6,748 downwards.
GACGTGCTCAACGATGGGCTCCGTGTGCCCCGGGATATCGTCTCGTTCCATCTTGGAGGCTTCACTTACACTCTCACCAGCACGCTAACCGTCGGTGACCAGTCGACCGGAGCGCTCGAGGTTCGCGGCGGGACACTTGCCACCGACTCTCATGTCACGCTAGGCGGACCTCAAGGGGCGATAGGCGCGCTGACCGTTACTGGCACCGACTCCGGTGCTCTATTCGAAGGTTTCTGGGTGGGTGACTTGGGCGATGGTACGCTTGTCGTTGAAGACGGCGGCAGCCTGGTCAGCGGCGGCACGCTCCTCGGGCGGGTCGCCGGGGCTGTCGGGCGGATCACGATCGATGGCGAGGGATCGACGTGGACCAACACGGACTTCGTCGCAATAGGGGAAAACGGCGACGGTGTGCTCGAGGTTCGCAGCGGCGGAGGAGTGGACGTAGCGGTGGTTTGCGTCATTGGCGCTTGGCCTGGAAGCTCGGGCGATGTGCTCGTCACCGGCTCAAACTCGATGTTGTCCGCCGGGCCGCTGGGCATCGGTGCGCGCAGTCACGGCACGTTGACCATTGACGGCGGCGGCGCGGTATCGAGCGCGTGGTCGCAGATCGGGGGTGCTACCGGCGGCACAGGCACTGTCGTTGTACGAGGTCCGGTTTCGCGCTGGACCAACACGGATTTCCTGGACGTGGGTCTGAACGGCGAGGGCACATTGCGTCTGGAAGACGGCGGATCGTTGACCAGCGCGCATGTTTCGCTGGGAAACAACGTCGAGAGACTCTTGAGCGAGACGACAGTGACAGGAAGCGGATCCAACCTGAACGTGACCGGTTCTCTGTGGATTGGGAATGTGGGTCTCGGCGCGCTGCTGACCGAGGATGGCGGGTCAGTTGCAGCGCAGGATGCTGTCGTCGGCAGCCAACCCGGTTCCGCGGGATCGGCGACGATCTCGGGAGTCGGAGCCCATTGGGATATCGCCAGCGCCGCCAATGTGGGCTGGGCAGGTACGGGCACGTTGATGATCAGCGGCGGCGGCATGCTCACGTCGGGAGCGCCCACCCACATCGGCAGCCAACCCGGTGCCCATGGCACGACGACTGTAACGGGTAACGGTTCACAGTGGACGCATTCCGACCATATCATCCTGGGAGCCGAAGGGAACGGGACGCTACGTGTGGAAAACGGTGGTGCGGTCTCCGGCTCGTGGTGCCACTTTGCCGAGGGTGAAGCAGCTCAAGGTCTCCTCGTGGTCGACGGAGTTGGAAGCTCATTGAGCATGACATTCCAATTGAACATTGGTGTGCGCGGTCGGGGTGACCTCCAGGTCCTAAATGGTGCGACGATCTCCAATTCGTGGTGTCGTATCGGCGATTGGGCGTCAGCGGAGGGCGTCGCCACGGTCAGTGGACCCGGGTCGACATGGACGTGCTCCGAGTGGGCCAACATCGCCAATGCCGGCCGGGCATCGCTGACCGTCACGGACGAAGCAGAGTTCTCAGCGAGTACCGTGTCGGTGGGCAGCGCTGCCGGCGGGTCCGGGACGTTGACTGTGTCAAACGGCGGCCAGACGCACAGCCCCACACTCACGGTATTCCAAGGTAGTCGGCTGCAAGGCGACGGCACCGTCCACTCCACCGTTACCAACCGTGGCACGGTGGCCCCTGGCGTATCGGCCGGGGCGATGACTGTCGACGGAGATTATGCGCAGTCCGAGACCGGCGTACTGTCAATCGAGATCGGCGGCACGGCGCCAGGGGCCGACCATGACCAACTCGTCGTAACAGGAGGCGCCACACTCGACGGCGCGCTACACATCGAATTGATCAACGGCTTCACGCCGCAGCCGGGGGACGTGTTCGAGATCATGACGTTTGCGTCGCGGAGCGCAACGTTCGCCGAGTTCTTCTGCATCCAACTGCCCGGCGGGAGCGTGCTGGCCATTCGATACAGTGACACTGGTGTGACGCTGGAAGTCGCTCCCGCGTGTGGGGGCACCTGCTACGATCTGTCAGCCGATTGTGACGGCGACGGCATCCCCGACGCCTGCGAAATCGCTGACTGCACACCGGGCGATCCGGCCTGCAACGACTGCAACAACAACGGCGTGCCCGACATATGCGACGTGCCGATGTCCGCCGGGTGTCCCGACGGCCACTGCACACAGAACTGCTCGCAGGACGCCAACGAGGATTGCGTGCCCGACGAATGCATCGCATGGGATGGAGAAACCGGCTCCGACCTCTGGAGCGAGCCGCTGAACTGGGATCAGGACATCGTTCCGGACAATATGCCCGGATCGCCCGGCCCGCAGCAGACGTTCGCCGTGGACATCCCGGGATCCATGTCAGTGGTCACGCTGGATATACAGGCCGAGATCGATTCGCTGCGTCTTCTCGATGGCGCCAGCCTCGATATCACGCTGGGCGATCTAACCATGGAGACGACAAACGGTATCCTCAACAACGGCGATATGACCATCGGCGACGACCACGCCATCATCGCCGCCGCCCCCGACGGCGCGGTGCCGATCACGGGCGATTCAGCGGTGACGCTTGCGGGGGCGACCGCAGCGCTGTCCTCAGCCTCCGCCGCAAACCTGCTCACCAACAGCACGAGCATCATCGGTGAAGGCATGATCGACGCTGCATTCGTGAACCAGACGAACGGCACCGTCGATGCGAACGCGCTGGACGCGACCCTGACCGTCACCGGCTCCAACACCAAGGTCAACAACGGCGCATTCCGCGCCACCGCCGGCGGAACACTGCTCGTCCATGAGACATCAGTGACAGGCATTGGCATCTACGAAGCCGACGGCGGCGTGTTGAGTCTCGCGCCGGGCGCGGGCACGGTTTCCGTCACCGGCGTGAACATGAGCATCACCAACGGCGGCCGCGGTCACGTGGACGGCGCCGCCCTGATCAACATGTTCGGCCTGCTGGCGATCGACACCTGCGGCGCTTACCAAGCCGCGCCCGAAGCAATCGGCGGCGTATCCGCGCGTTTGACTGCGGATCAGGTTCAAATCAGTGAGACGATTCCGGGCAGTGGCGGGGCGATGATGCTCGCCGATTCAATGTCGGTCGACGTCGCCACGACCGTGACCATTCAGGGCACCGCACCCGGATGGCCGTTTGGGGGCTGCACCCCTCCGCGATTGGGACTCGAGAACGCGGCGGCCATGCAGGCGGGCAGCCTGTCGATCATCGACGGCGCCGCGGTCGAACTTGCCGACAGTGCGACCATGGTCATCGAGAACGACCTCCTGATGGCGATCGATCCCGGCTGCCTGGGCTTGAACCTCGGGGGATGCACCCCCCCACGACTTCACGCGATGAGCGCGTCGCAAGTGAACATCGGTGGTGACCTTTTCATTCCGGCAATCGCCGATATCACCGTGACCGTCCCGTTCGAGCCGGCAAGTCCACTCATGACGCTGGCTGGCGACTTCGTCAACGAGAGCACTGACCCCACGATGTTCGGGTGGGAAAACGGACCCCTCACTCTCAATGGTAACGGCGTGCCGCAGACGTTCGAGGTGGCTGGGCAGGATCTCGGGACCGTGCCCGACGGACTGGCGAGTAACTTCGCCATGGGAACAATCGACGTCTCGTCGGGCACCATCGTCGCGTTCGTCGATGTGCTCGACAACGACTCAGGCGGCCAGGCGCCTTGCACCGAAGCGCTATACGTGAAGGATCTCATCTTGCGAGCCGGTTCGACGGTGACCGTCACTGACACCACCGTGTACTACGAGACGATCACCGACGAAGGAGCAACCGTTAAGTTACTCGGCTGCGGCCAACTGCTGTTCGTTTGCGGTGACCCCACCGGCGACTGCCAGGTCACCCTCGATGACTTCGAGACCTTCCAGAGTTGTTTCACCGGCGCGGACAGCGGACCTATTGCAGACGGCTGCGCGCAGGCAGACTTCGATCACGACGGCGACATCGATTTCGTCGACTTCGGTCAATTGCAATTGATCTTTGATGGCGGAAACAACTGAAAAATCATGGCGTAGGACAACGAACGTGTACAGGACACGAAACGCGGCCACCGAGAAGGTGAAGATGTCGATGCCGCCTGGATCCCTCGTGCTGAACAACCGGAGCCTCCTGACTTGCAGCGTCGATGGTTTCATCGAAAATGGAAACCCTCAAACCACGAGACCCTCGCACGTGTTGTGGCCGCGTTCGTCGCGATGACGCAGCCACGTGTAGGTGGGGCGGGGGTTCCGGAACGGCGCGGACACGCGGGCGTACGTTGACGAGTTTTGTGTCAATGCGGGGCGGTGACAAGACGCGCCGCGCGCTTGGTATGCGTTGGCCAGCTGGCGTTTCCGAGGGAGCGTGACCCGTGCTCAGTCCGCGACGTGCGTTCGCACGCTTGACGCGTGGCAGCTGAAAAACACCTTGAAGGTGTTGCACGCGGGGCCGGTCAAACTGATGCGAGAACTTATCGACCCGGCCCTCAGTTGCACGGCCCTTCATCCGGTCCCTCGTGCATCAGCCGTTGTGGACCGCAACACTCTTTGGAGGATCAATCCTATGATTGAGACAGCGGTTCACATTACAAAACGCGGGCACCCGTCCGGCGAGACCAGCTACACCGTCCGGTGGTTCCAGGACGGTCGCTATCGCGGGCACGCCTGCGGCCCACGGAAGGACGTGGCGTACGAGTATCGACGCCGGAAACAATGGGAACTCAAAACGGGCATCCGCGAGGACTTCTATCACGTGACGTGGGACAGGTTCGTCAGCGAGCACGTATCGATGATGCTAGGTAAGACCCATGCCGTCGCCCGTCGACTTGCTCGTGCGGATGTTCAACGACGCCCCGAGGATGGTTGACGGTGGCCGCGAGGTTCCGAACGACCGGTACGTGTTTCGCGCCCTCAAGTTGAGCATCCACCGCGAGCTCAACCGGATTCGAGACTGTGCGAAGCTCGACGACGGTTCGCATGTGCAGTTCTTGCGGATCAAGGACCTGCGCAGCTGCGCCGGCACCGGCGCGGCTGACGAACAGTTCTCAGAGTGCAACGTTGCCAGCTTCCTGGGGCATGCCGACTCGAAGGTAATGGCCAAACACTACATCAAACGCAAGCTGGACGCGAAGCGCCAGATTGCCGAATCACTCGGATCGAAGTTGAGTGTCGCATGACCGCCGGGCGCAACACAGACGCAATACAACCACGATCCGAACGCCACGAACCGCGGTCATTGATCCCCCAATCGCTGTTTTCGACCGCTGACTAACGTCTCACGCATCCCAGCTTCATCGTTGACTGGGTCGATGGCTCGGCGCTCGCCGCTCATCTGACATCCATGTTCCACGATGAAACCGCACGCGGCCTACAGGTGGACCAGGAGCACATGCTCAACCTCAGCGCCTTCATGGTCATGCTATTGGTATCGTTGGTAGGATCCGCGGTCGTAAAGATGCGGCGGCTTTCCTGCATGCTCGCGGGAATGGCGATGGCCACCGCCAGCGTATTCGTCGCCGGTCGGACCGACTCCGGCTACATCTTCTTGCTCGGTATCGTCTTCTTCTCGCTCGGTGAGATGTTGACCGGACCGAAGAAAAACGAGTAGTTCGCGCGCATCGCACCCGAGGGGCAAAAGGGAGTTTACCTTGGCAAAGTGAACATCCCGATCGCCATCGGCGCCGGAGGCGGAGCGAAACTGTCCGGTTGGGAATACGGTGAATTCGGTGAGAAGGCGACCCTCGCGATACGCTACTTGGCCGAGCAGACCGAGACCGGCAAATCCCAGGCGTGGGACGGGAAGGTCAGCGCGCTCGAATTCGCACTCGTTATCACTCGCGCCGATGCCGACGGCAAGCTCCAGGACATGCTCGGCATCGATGCGGTCGAAGCCACCAGACTCCTTTGGGACACGTACAACCCGCACATCGCCTGGATCCCGTTTATCGCGGTTGTTTTCGTCGCCGCATTCGCCCGCTTTGTGTTCAATCGCGTGTCCCTCAAGTGGTCCGACATGAACGTGTGACGCGCCAGCCGAAGCGCAACTCGTCACAGAACGCCTGAAGTCTGACCCGCACGCCGCAGATCATGGCACTCCGCTCGCCGTCGAGTCCAGAGGACCGGGCTGGGATGCGGCGAGGGTGGCGACGAGGACCGGCTTGAGTAGACGCCAAGCGATCCGGACCTGTCCAAGGCCCAAAGCGGTAAATCGCGAGACCGTGCGGTTCCGTGTGATGAACACCCCCAACGGGACTCGAACCCGTGTCTTCAGGATGAGAACCTGATATCCTAGGCCGCTAGACGATGGGGGCGGATTTCGAAGACGCCGATCACTCAGCATTTCAATCCCAGGAACCGTACTTGATGGGTGGGTTGCCGTCAACCGCCTCGGGCTCAGAAGTCACGCGTCGAGGGGGGAAGCGGCGGTTGAGACGATCCGCGTCAACCGGTAAGCTACGCACCCCTGACGGCCGGGCGCCACGGCGTAGGCGAACATCAACCGCGAACACCGATCAGCATCGGAGCCTCCATGGGAACCGCAAACAACGAGTATGTGAACATCGTGTCCGGCCTGCCGAGGTCGGGGACGTCGATGATGATGCGGATGGTCAGCGAGGGCGGCGTGCCGCCGTTGATTGACGAGATCCGGGAAGCCGATGTGGACAACCCCAAAGGCTACTATGAGTTTGAGCCGGTGAAGAAGACCAAGCAGGACTCCTCGTGGCTCGCGGCCGCTCGGGGCAAAGTCGTTAAGATGGTCTACATG
>JAJDDS010000259.1 GCA_029260195.1 Phycisphaerae bacterium | reverse complement strand
CGAGAACCAATAGAACTGGAGACGAGTAAGGCGGGCGCCCGGCGTTGCCACTCCTGGTTGATACCGGCGACGTGAGATTCACGATTTGGAAGTTGGCTTTGATCCGCATCACAGAGTTGAGAACACGCGCATTGAAAAGCGTTCGACCGATTTGGCTGGTCCTTTCCCAGGTCCCTTGGGCGGCTTGGCGAGATCAGTAGGTCTGTACCGTTCGGGCTTGGACCTGAGCGAACGAAAACCCCCTCGACGGTGCTGCCCACAGATGGGATCGCACGTGGCGGTCAAGCGCCCCGGACAGCGTCGCGCTCGGAAACGCCACCGCGTGCTGAGGATCGGGAGTTGATGCGTTGCGAGCGCTATACTCCACCGCGCTAATCCTTAAGTACTCGTGTCCCCCTCGATCGCCATGAAAACCTACATCGTGATCATCGACACGGAAGAGCGTTTCCGCGTTGAGGCAGAAAGCGAAGACGCCGCTCTGGACAATCTCGCGGAACTCGAGGGGCTCGAACCCTACGCGTCCGAGGTCGTGAACACGAACGTCGAAGAGGATACTGATGGCGATGAGCCGAGCGATTCTGATTGATGCAACGCCCGGCGGTCGCACGGCGTAGCGACGCCCGGCGTGAAGATCGACGTTGGCGATCACGATGTTGTACACCTCGCCGGGCCGCAGCCCGCAGCCGTACATCAGCCAGTAGGCCGCCCGCTGCCGCGCCGTCGGAACTACCCGCTGCAAACGGGCGAACTCCTCGGGTGTGATGTGGGGCCAGGGTCGGCCTTTGGGTTGCAGCCGCAGCGGCGAGTTGCCGGAGGACCTGGTGGCTCGGAACGGGTTGTGGTCGGTGTAGCCCCATTCGACGGCGGCTCCGAAGATCGCCCGGCAGTGGATCAGGTGCCGTACCCTGGACCAGCTGGACAGCTCGCCCGGACGTCCGTCGCACCGCTGGCGGGTGGCGATGAATGCCTCGGCCTGTCGCCTCTGAATGTCGCGTACGCGACGCTCCCGTCCGAAGTAAGCCAGCATCTGGTCGGTGGTGTTGCCATACCCGCTTTTGGAGGCGTGGCTCAAGGTCGACAGCCGAGCCTCGGCGAACTCGTCGACCAGGCACTCGAGCGTCACGTCGACCGGATCCCTGGGCGTACCGCGATCCAGCTCGGCCTGCTTCTGCGCCAGAAACACCCTCGCCTCGCGAATCGATTCGAACGAGCGGCCGTAGCGTTTCTGCTTGCCCGTCTCGACGTCGGGCTCGCCGTGCCAACGAACGACAAAGGGGCATTTGCGGTGGCGTTCTTCCAGTAGGCTTACCGCGGTAATCATGATCACCTGAATCCGAACTTGTTGTCGGTCAAAATCACGGCCACGCTTGGCGATACGGATTCGCTCGACGATGGCTCAACGCGCCCTCGAAATCAAGCGGCTTCACCCGGAAAGTGTCAATAAGTGACACTTAGATCCTCGCGGCGTTGTCGAACTCACGAACGCCGAGCGCGCTTCAAGTGTCGCTTGGCGGACCGCGCCGTCAGCGGACGGGAGGCAACGAATTCCAGCACGTCCTCGGCCCGGAACCGCCGCTCCCGCCCGATGCGTATGGCACCCAGCTGGTGGCTGAACACGTACCGCGCCACCGATTCCGGCGGGCAGCGCAGGAGTTGGGCCACTTCGTCGGTGGTCATCACCGGTGGCAGGGGTTGAATCGGTGTATCGTTCATCGTTTGTTTCGCGTCACGTTCACGCCATAAATAACTGGAAGTTCATACGGGTCGTGCCCTCTCGATCCGTCAGGCACCCGCCACGGCGAGTCGCACCAGCGCGCTTCGCGCCAGGATCAGACCGCAGATGACCGCTGCCCAGCCCGCCCAGTCGGGGACGGCCGTCCCGGTCATGCGCGCCAACCAACTTCCCGCACGGTCGACCACGGGGTCGGTCAGCGCGCTCAGGTTTTGGCACCACGGCGGTGATGACTCAGCGGGCACGAACCCGCCGCACACCACACGTACGAACACGACGAAGAGATACGAATCGAACGCCCAGACCATCAACACACAGGGCAACGCGAGGACCGTTGTCGAATAGACCATCATGAGCGTGCGAGCCTCCCGGCGAGTTTTTGAAAGTGCACCACCAACTCTTCTTGGTCCCCGATCCAGCGGTAGCGTTTCCGGCCGTCGGGATGGGCGGACGCGATGGCTTTCAACAGCACCTCGTCCACGTCGGCGGGGCTGCCGCCGATGCCGACCGTTTCCAGGACGGCGATCTCGCGCAACTTCCCGGCGATGTCATGCGGCTTGGGGCCGAAGTTGTGCTCGCCGTCGGTGAGCACAACGACCTGACGATTGGTGCTCGCGCCGGCCAAGATCGATCGCGCCGCGTCCAGGCCGGCGGTGATGTTGGTGGCCGACTGGGTGGTGATGCCGCTGATCCGCTTGGCCAAGGCATCGTCCCGCTCGACGGGGGTGAGCGGGCACACCGTCCGGGCTCGCTGGGAGTACGCAACCACCGCCACCTGTGCGCCGGGCGCGTCGCGCTTCAGCCTGGCGATGTAAGCCCGGGCGGCGTTCTTGGCCGCCCGAAGGCGCGAGGGCTTCCAGTCGGTGTCGTCCATCGACGGCGAGGCGTCGATCACCAGCACCGCAATCGGCGCATTCGACCGACGCGAAGCCGGCAGGCTCCGACACGGTCCCCGATCGTCGATTGGATCGTTCAAAAACCTCGACACCCGATCGACAAGTCTTCCGATCCTCAGCGCCACG
>JAJDDS010000258.1 GCA_029260195.1 Phycisphaerae bacterium | reverse complement strand
GCGCGCAGTTACCCGTCGCGCGAAGCCCCATCCCTCCCAATGACCGCAACGGACATCCATCGATTGGCCGAGGCCCATCCGGCGCTCGCCGTCCATCCAACGCAGCTCTACTCCGCGACGGCGGCGTTTCTGCTGGCGATTTTCCTGGGTCGTCTCTTCCATCGGCGGAAGCGACATGGGATGGTCTGGGGTGTGTTCCTTCTCGCCTATCCGTTGACGCGGATTCTCTTGGAGATGATCCGCAGCGACAATCCACTGGACACGTTCGGGCTCACGGTGTCGCAGGCGATCAGCATCGCAATGATGATCGGAGGCGGGATTTGGCTCCTCGTTATCTATCGCTACTTGCCGGAGCAGTCGCCCGCAGCCATTCCGTACGTCCCGCCCGAGGCGCCCGAGGAGAGTTCGCCGTAACGCCCCAGCAGGCGCCCGTTGCTGGCGATCCGCGATCGACGCAACGTGGGGCGCCCAAAGAGCGCGACGGTGACACGGCGTTGATCGAACAGGTGCAGGCCATGGCGCGTAAACATCCGCCGCATCCGCGGCACCACCCACCGAACAACCGGCACGCACCACCCTTTGAGGAGCCGGCACCGTGATGATCCGAGAGTCAGCCGTCGCCGGCAGCTTCTACCCCGCAGGTGAAACCGCCTGCCGGAACGCGCTGGACGCGTGTTTCGCCGACCGCGTTCCCACGCCGCGCATTCCGGGACGGATCATCGCCGGAGTCGTCCCCCACGCCGGTTGGTCCTGCAGCGGCCGCGTCGCCGCCGCCGTGTTCGAAATCCTCGCCGACCAATCACCGCGGACGCCGCGATTCGACGTCGTCGTGATCTTTGGTGCCGTACATCGCCCCAAGGGACACCAAGCCGCCCTCTTCAGCAGCGGCCGCTGGAATCTGCCCACCGGACCGACCACCATCGACGATCGCCTCGCCCAGCGCGTCCTGGGACACACTAACCTGATCGTCGACGACCCATACGCCCACGAATCAGAGCACTCAATCGAAGTCCAGATTCCATTCCTCCAACGCCTTCTCCCCGAGGCGAAGATCCTTCCCATCATGGTCCCTTCTTCGCACCGCGCGACCGAAATCGGCGATGCCGTCGCCCGCACCGTCAGTGCGTACGGCTACAACGCGGCGATCGTCGCATCGTCCGACCTCACCCACTACGGGGAAAATTACGGATTCACCCCCAAGGGCAACTCCGACGATGGACTCGCCTGGGCCAAGAACGTAAACGACCGGCGCCTCATCGACCGCATCCTCGAGCTGGACGCCGATGCCATCGTCCCCGAGGCTCTGCAACACAAAAACGCATGCGGCGCGGGCGCCATCGCCGCCGCTATCAGCGCCGCGAAAACACTTGGTGCGGACCACGCAACCCTCCTCGATCACACCACCAGCCGCGAAATCATCGGCGACGCCGCGGGACCCAACGCGGTCGGGTACGCCGGTATCGTCATCACCGCACCCTAGTGTAGTGTTCCACGCAGATCGCGTTCTTTCAGTGCCGCGCCCGTAAGGAAGCGCTGGCGCAGGGCGCCGGTTAATCCGAAAAACCCGCCGACCGTATCAAGACGCCACCGCGACAAGATTACACACCGCGAGGGGCAATCTCCGAAGTGCGACTGCGAATGAGGGGAGAGAGACCCGCCTGGGCTCATCTGACGCCCCGCAGGGGTCTCGCGGACGTACGTGAGCATTCACGCGCGTCCGGTTGGCCTGGCGCCGGCACCCACGCGCATTGCCACGACTTTGGGTGAGCGAGCCAAGCGGTGTATCCTTTCGACGGGGAGTGCGTTCTTTAGGTGGCTGATGAATCGTCATGCGTTCAAGCGAGTCGTGCTGAGTCAAAAGGACCGCGTACACACGTACGCCGCCTGGATGATCCGTGATATGGAGGATTCCCGCGACATTACGCAACAGGCGCTCATGCGGCTCTGGGAGTATCGTAGCCAAGTGACCGAGGCTGCGGCTGCGACGTGGCTGCGACGGACAACACATCGGCTTTGCGTGGATCGGCTTAGACGGCGAACGGTTCGGAGCGAAGTGTCCCTCGGCGCGCTCGTGGACAGCCGATCCAACGGCGATGCCGGACCGCGCGAAACCCTGGCGTCTGCTGAGTTGAGACACCGCGTCGGCGCCGCCCTCGCCGAACTGGGGCCGAGGGACCGGGCTGTCGTCGTGCTGCGGGAGATGGACGGGTTGAGCTACGAACAGATGAGCCACGTGCTGGGACTACCGCTGGGGACGTTGAAAACAACACTGCATCGAGCGCGGGAACGGGTACGCCGCGCGCTGACCGGCGCGGAGGTCGAGCGATGATCGAAACCGGTGACCAACATTGGCATGACTGCCCGAAGAACCGAGCGCTCATTCAGAGACTATTCGATCGCGACGCGGGCGGCGACGCGGGTTCAAGCATGCCAGCCGAACCCGATGTCGAACAGCACCTGTCAGCCTGCGAAGCCTGCCGCGAGTACGTCGAAGGAATGGTGAGTCTGCGTGAGGGGCTGCGATCACTGCCACGCGTGCCGTTTCCCGACGACGCCCTCGAGACTGTCTGGTCGCAAACCGTCGGCGCCGGGACCATCGCCCGATGGGCAACGCGGCGCCTGCCGGTTAGACCCGTGGCGCCGACCGCGCGCTGGTGGACGGTGACGGCCGCAGTCGCGGCGCTGGCGGTGGCGATCGCGGGTTGGCAGTGGTTCGGAACAGGGAGTGGGAATGCGACGAACGGTCGTGTTGTTTCCGTGGTCGCGGCCAGTGACTTGTCGCGGGCTGCCGTCGAGACACGGATGGCGTTTGAGTTGGCCAATGACGCGTTCGTGCGAATCGAACGCGCGGCGTTGACCGATACGCGAGTCGACCGCGTGAGGACGGCGCTGCTGCGAGTTCCGATGCGCTGGGTGCGTAAGGGAAGAACAGACAACGAACTATAGGAGACATTATTCAATGAGCGACAGACTGATGAACATACGCAAGGCATGGTCCGCCCGTTGGTTGGCATCCGCAGCCATGTGCATCGCATTGACCGCGACCGCGGCGTACGCCGGTTCGCGGGACGACGACGAAGGACCCGGTTACGTGGATGGCTCGGCCTTCGCAGAGCTAGCGTCGGACGACGCGACGCTTGTCGAGATTTCGATCGGACGGACGCTGCTAAAGCCATTGTCTAAGGGCCTCGCCAAGAAGGACGAGAATCTAGGCCGGTTGTTGAGCGATCTTCGATCGATCCAAGTAGTGGTGGTCGAGGTGGACGACTCCGACGCGAAGCACGCGGGTGAGATGATGACCGAGATGGCCAAACGGCTGCGGCGCGATGGCTGGGACACCCTCGCCCGGATCCGCGAGAAGAACGAAAACGTCAACGTGATGGTCATGACCGACGCCGGAGCCATCGATGGGTTGACGGTGATGGTGAC
>JAJDDS010000257.1 GCA_029260195.1 Phycisphaerae bacterium | reverse complement strand
CCACGCAGGAGAAACCGTCGAACGCGACCCATTGGAGCGGGCGAACGCTGGCGGCGGCGCTCGCCACGCCCGGAAGATGCTTGAGACTCTCGAAGATCTTCAACCCCTTGCTGCACATCTCCTGGGCCCTGTCAAGGTCGGCTGTTTGCTGGTGGGTCGTGCCAAGAACCAGGGGGCGGTCGACAGCGTGCTGCCACCGGTCGCCGAGGCTTTCTGCTGCCCCAGACTACGGTTAGCGATCATAAGCGTCGAACAGGTTGGACACTAGACGTGCGGTTCAGCCGCCAAAGACATTTCGCACACAAACGAAAGTTTTAGGTAGCCCCGGTGTAACCTAATAGTATTTGCGGCGCAAATGCTTGCGACACAATACGTTACGCGCGTCGGCCATCTCCCCCGGTGTTGCGGTTGACGCGGAATAGATAGTTCCCTAGCATGTTGAACTGTAACTATCGGATGCGGTGCTTGTCGCGGAAGGGCCAGCATGGGAACTTCCCTCAGCATGGAGAATCAGATCGTCGCGGCGATTCGCCGGATCATGCGCGCCGTCGATCTTCATTCTCGGCGGCTCGCTGATGAACATGGGCTGACCGGACCGCAGCTAGCGACCCTGCAGGCTGCGGCTAGTCTGGGCGAGTCCTCGACCGGCACCCTCGCCCGAGCGGTCCATCTTAGCGGGCCAACGGTGACGGGCATCCTGGATCGTCTCACGAAGAGAGGCTTGGTAGATCGAACCCGGAACGGGCAGGACCGGCGAAGCGTTACCGTCCGCCTCACCAGCGACGGGGACGATGTCCTGGCGGCAGCTCCCTCGCTCCTGCAAGACCGTTTCCGACAGGAGCTGGTGAGGTTGGAGGAGTGGGAGCAGACCACGGTCCTGGCAACGTTGCAGCGCATCGCGGCGATGATGGACGCGGAGTCCCTGGATGCTTCGCCGCTGCTGGTGCCTGGGCCGTTGGATGCGGCCACCCAAGCGGCGCCGCCGGTGATGTTGCCGGCTGAGACCGCTGCCGAGTCCACTGAGTCAGAGGCAATTCCCGCGAAAGCGCCAACAGTACCCTGACGAACCCGCAAGGAGCTTCTTGTATGACCGTGGCGACGAGCACAACTATTGGACAACGAAGCACGCGGCACAACGACCTCCGAATCGCGCTGCCCCCGGCGGATCTCTCGTTCGCGCAGGATGAAGAGTGGTGCGTGGTCCGCGTGAACGGCGAGTGGCGTGAGGTTCGGCTCCATGACTACGATGAACTGTTCTCCGTGCCCGGTCTGTACGAACACCTCATTTACGACATCCTGAAGTGCGACTCTCCGGCCAGGATTCGGAAGCTCTTTGAGGCCGAGCTCTCCGCTAGTGGCGCACAGGCAGCCGCGCTGCGAGCGCTGGATCTCGGTGCCGGGAACGGCATGGTTGGCGAAGAGCTGGCTGGCATAGGTGTCGAGTTCATAGTCGGCGCGGACATCATCGAGGTGGCCGCTGAAGCCACAGAGCGGGATCGCCCGGGTATCTATGCGAACTACCGCGTTGTTGATATGACGCGATTGAATCAGAGCGATCGACGTGAACTCGCTGGGTATAGGTTCAACTGTCTAACCTGCGTCGCAGCTCTTGGCTTCGGGGACATTCCCACCGAGGCGTTCGCCAACGCTTACAACCTGATCGAGCCAGGCGGTTGGATCGCCTTCAATATCAAGTCAAGTTTCCTCGATCAGAACGATAGCAGCGATTTCGCGAAGCTCATCCAATCGGTGATGGTCGACAAGACGCTTGACGTTCGCAAGACGCAGCGCTACCAGCACCGAGTCGGGACCAACCGTCAGCCCATTCAATACACCGCGATCGTCGGGAACAAACGGCGAGACATCGGCAACGGCATGTTGCGATGATCCAGCGACTGTTCTTGAGCGAGATCGGATCGTCGAGGTGACCGGATGAGCCGTACGAGCGACACATGGCCCAAGCAGGCTCGTTGGAATTCCCAGAGCGCGTCGTCGCCAAAATTCGGAAGGTTCTGGGCATCAATCCCGCGTCGTTGCCGGAGCACGACCTGGTGAGCCTCATCGAAGAGCTTTGCGACACGGCGCTGATGTTCGATCGGGGCGCACACGGTGGTCGCCGAACCAACGATCAGAAGGGCTTGGCGGCTGCAGCAGGGCTTCCCACGACTCAACGCTCAGCACTCCCGCCGGCTGCGAAATCACCGGACGTCAAGCATCGTGTGTCCGGGGACCCGTAACATCGCGATTTGCATCGGTAAGTCACCTGGAAGCTGGTGTGGTCGGCAAAGTCCGTTCTTTGAGGCACACCGCGGCCGGTACCCCTCCGTCAGCTGGTGTTTCTCATTGCGGCGTCGTTTCCGTTCACCGTCCACGCGAGAGCATTGGGTAAGCCGACGAACGGCCGTGCACTCTACTTCTCGCGTCCCCTTCCCCGGCGTGGTCCGCCGCGTTTGGCCACAACGAGTGGGTGACGGTGGTAGTCCAGAACCGCGAAATGCTCCAGCGTGCTGATCTCGATTTTGAGGCGGAGCGGGCCGATCGGCGGCAGTTCCGATTCGGCACGGTAGACCGCCGTCACACCGGCTTCGCTGCTTGACCGCTTGGGGCACCCCAATCCTGTTCGGCACGCGGTTTGCGTGTCGGGGTTGGCGTGCTGAGATTGGCTTTGCCGCGGAGTCGGCGGGGCGTTTGAGTGGTCAGGGAGGTGGCTTGGAATTCGGGGGGGGTCCGGCAGTGCGCAGCATCAACCGCCGACCTGTTCGGGACGAGCGAGCCGGTCAGGACTGTGGGGCGAGTTTTTCGATGTGAGCGAGTCGCTCCTCCTCGCTGCCTAGACCACAGAAGTAAAAGCAGATCATCTCGTACGTGCGGAGGGTCGGCTTGCGGCCCGTCCACGACGCAATCAAAAGGCACGCGATGATGCCCAAGTAAACCTGAATTTCGATCCCGTTGACCGCGTGACTGATCAGGTGTCGGCAGCCCAAGACGTGCTTGAAGAATCGGAAGAACGTCTCGATCGCCCAGCGGTGGTAGTAGAGTTGGCTGATCGTCTCCGCGGGAACATCCAGAAGATCCGTCACGATCAGCATGGACTCGCCTCGGTTGGGTCCACCTTGCCCAGGCCGACCGCCGCGCTTCTGGTGCGGTGTGCATTTGACCTCGACGAGCCGCGTCGGCTGCTGGAACCCGAGGCGGCATGCCTGATCCCCCGTGAATCGAACCACCATGTCGCGTAGCACGTTGGCCTCTCGGGCGTCCTGGCTGACGGGCCGCGATTCCGCT
>JAJDDS010000256.1 GCA_029260195.1 Phycisphaerae bacterium | reverse complement strand
CGGATCAGTTGCGGGTGGGGGTGACGTTGCGGCTGCCGACGATCGGTGGAGGGCGTCGGCCCGCGGTCGCGACCACGACTCAACCTGCGCAGGCTGGCCGTGGCAACGATCGGACGTTTCGGAGTTATCAGGTTAAGGCGGGCGATCGGTATGCGACGATCGCGGAGCGTTTTTTGGGCGATAAGTCACGGTGGCGGGAATTGTACGAACTGAACCGGGACATTTTTCCGCGTGCCGACCGGATACGGCCGGGCGTGCGCATTCGTATTCCATCCACAGTGGTCGCACAGGCGGGATACGGGAACGGATGACGGTCGCTCGTGGATTGCATCTACTGGCGTTGTTCGCGTCGCTCGCTGTGGTGGTGATCGGGTTGCGGGTTGAGCAGATGCGGGTGGAGGCGAACATCGAGCGACTGCAGCGCGAGCGGGTGGAGTTGCGTCGGGAGGCTTGGGGATTGGAGTTGGAGATCGGTCGCCTGCGGGCGCCGGAGCGGATTGGAGATCGGGTGGCGCGGTGGTCGCTGGACGTTGAAGAGCCGCGTCCGCCGAGCGAACGAATGAACGCAGCCGTGATGCTGGCTGCCAGACACTGAGGACGCGCGGGATGTTGAACGTCAGTTGAGTGGTGTGGAGCGTTTTGTCGGTATTATGGCAAGATTCCTGGCATCGCTTGGAATGACGATGTTCGATACAGGGCGTTTTTTCGCATTTTAGAAGGGACCGCAGCGAGTGGAAGCGCGGTACGCCGATCAGGGTCGCAATTATTCAGTAATTGGCGGGACGATCCTGGTCGGCCTTTGTTTGTCATTTGCAGCCCTCCTGGGGCGATTGGTTCATATCAATACGGCGCTGGCGCCGAAGCTGAGCGCTCTGGTGCAAAACCAACAAATCGGTCGGACGGCGCTGCCGGCGCGTCGGGGGTCGATTCTAGACGCCGCCGGCCGGTTGGTGGCAGGTACGCGGACGCGTCCAAGCGTGTTTGCGGACCCGGTGTTGATCGATGATCTCGACGAGACGGCGTTGCGGTTGTCGATGGTTCTGGCTGTGGCCCGGGAGCGCATCGCAGAGATTCTGTACGAAAACGAAGCGCGGCGGTTCTGCTGGATCTCGCGTTTGATCGAGCCGCAGGACGCGGTTGCGGTGAGGGAATTGAAGTTGCGCGGGATTGGGGTGCGGAACGAATCGCAGCGGTACTACCCGATGGGTGAGTTGCTGGCGCCGACGCTCGGCATCGTGGGGCGCGAAGGGCGCGGGCTCGAGGGGATCGAACTAGCGTACGACGAGCATCTGCGCGGCGTCGACGGACAGCGGGTATTGGTTTACGACGGTCGGTCGCGGCGTCGGCCGATTCGCGCTCGGACTCCGTTGAGCCATCCGGAACGCGACGGTGGACACATCATGCTGACCATCGACGGCGTGATCCAGTCGAGCGTCGAGAAGAATCTGCGCGCGGCGGTTGAATCGTTCAACGCGGAGTCGGGGGTCGCGGTGGTGATGTCGCCGAAGACGGGCGATGTTCTTGCGTTGGCGCAGTACCCGTCGTTTGATGCGAACGACTATGGCGCGGCCGATGTGGAAACGCGGCGCAATCGTGTGATTTGCGACGCCGCGGAGCCGGGGAGCACGTTTAAATCGTACGTGGCCTGCGGCGCGCTCATCGCGGGCGTGGTCGATCCCGACGAGGAAATCGATTGCGGGAACGGCGAACGTCGTTTCGGCAGGCGGGTGATGCACGATTCATCGCCGCATGGACTGATGACATTTGAAGGGATCATCGCGAAGAGCAGCAACATTGGGATGGGCGTGTATGCCGAGCGGATGGGGAATGACGCGATCCACTCGATTGTGCGGGCGTTCGGGTTCGGCGCGCGTCTTGGGATTCGGTTCCCGGGGGAGGCAACCGGGATCGTGCTTCCACTGAGTCGTTGGACGAGCTACTCGACGACGTCGGTCCCGATCGGGCAGGAGGTTTCGGCGACACCGTTGCAGCTGGCGACGGCGTTTTGCGCGATTGTCAACGGCGGGGAATTGATGAGGCCTCGTCTGGTGAAGGCGATTCTGAACGCGGAGTCTGAGATTGTGAAATACTACGGTGCCCCCGACGTGGTGCGCCGAGTGATGCCACGCGAGACGGCGCGGTATATGACGGAGCAGGTGCTGGTTGGGGTTGTGAAAAATGGTGGCGGGCGAGCGGCGGCATTGGCGGATTGGCAGATGTTGGGCAAGACCGGGACTGCGCAGATGCCCTTTTTGGACCGCAAGGGGTATGAACCGAGTGCTTACATCGGTTCGTTCATCGGGGCGGCGCCCGCGGGGGATCCTGCGTGCGTGGCGTTGGTCATGATTCACAGGCCAGATACAGGGCTCGGATATTTCGGTACGACCGTGGCGGCGCCGGCGGTCCGCTCGATCATGGCGGACACGCTGGCGTATTTTAACATCCCGCCGAGTTCGCGTTTGGCGTCGAGGTGAAGGCGGCGGGCAGGGCGGTTTGCGTGACAGTGGGGCGGTCGGGTCTAGAATTGTACCGCGCTGGTCGGCGGTAGTACGCGGGCATTCACCGCCGCCACCCACAAGGGGTGACGGTACATTGTGGCGTTGCGCGGTTTGGACGTTGGTTGCGGCGGGTGGAAGAATGGGAATGGATCGCGGATTGGCGGAGCTCCTCGACGCAGCGGGGATTTCCGCATCCGCGAGCGATCGAGGTGACATCGATTCGATTCGCGTCAGCTCGATTACGTCGGATTCGCGTGAGGTTGGCGCGGGTGCGTGTTTCGTCGCCGTGCCGGGGGAACATAGCGACGGGCACGACTTCATCGACGATGCGGTGCGCGGCGGGGCGTCGGCGGTGGTGACGCAGCGTGCGGCGCGCGTGCCGAACGGCGTCGGGAATGTCCGGGTGCGCGACGCGCGGACGGCGCTCGCGCGGCTGGCGGCGGCGTTCCATGGGTTCGGTCCGGGGCAGCGACACGCAGGAATGAGACTGGTCGGGGTGACAGGGACGAACGGCAAGACGACGACGTGCCATCTGCTGCGGGCGAT
>JAJDDS010000255.1 GCA_029260195.1 Phycisphaerae bacterium | reverse complement strand
CCTCGTTCCATTCGGCGAAGGGCTTGTTGGTGGTCAGGATGATGGGCCGCTGCTCGTGGCGGCGACTGACCACCTCGAAGAGCAGATCCGCGGCGCGACTGTCATAGGAGAGATAGCCGATTTCATCGACAAGTAGGACTGTGGGGTTGATGTATCGCCGCAGCCTGCGGGCCAATGCAGTGGAAGTGTCCCGTGCAGCCAGATCGTTGAGCATGGCGCTGGCCGAGGCACACAGAACCGTATGACCTCGCAGCAGTGCCTGGTGAACGATGTTCTGGGCGATCGTGGATTTGCCCACGCCGTTGGGTCCGGCCAGGATGATGTTGGTGGCGTCCCCAATGAAGCCCAGTTGCATCAGTTCCTCAATGAGTGGCCGGTCGATTCTCTTCGGCCAAGACCAGTCGAAGTCGACGATGGGTTTGAAGCGGCCGACTTTGGATGTGCGAATGCGTCGTTCCAGGCTGCGCCGACTGCGTTCGGCTTCTTCGCAGGCGATGAGGGTCTGGACCCAGGGCTGGTCTCCCAGTTCCTGCCAGCGGGCCAGGAGTCCATAGAGTCCGAGGCGCCGGGCGCGGTCTTCCAGTTGATCAGGTAATGGACTACTCGTCATGGTCGTCGTGCTCCTTCTGGTCAACAATGTCTTGGGTCAGTGCGTCGTAGCTTTCGAGCGTGTGCGGTCGGACGGTGAGATCACGCACGCGGGGATCATCGGGTAGTCTCACGGGCAGTGCGGGACTGCGACCTGCGGCGCGGCGCTGCCGCTCGAGTATCTGCCGAACGGCGTGATGGTGTGGAATGTCCTTCTCAATGGCTTCGTGAATGGCTTGGTCCAGTCGGGCGGCGCCGAACTCGTCCAGCAGCCGCAAGAGACGCGCCGTGGCTGTGCCGAGATTGGCCCCGCGCTCTGCCAGGCAGGTCAATAACTTCCGGCTGGTCGGCGCCGCAGCAGCGAGTCGGTCGAGACCGCGGTGCGCTCGGGCTTGGCGCTTGTGCTCCACGAGTCGTTCGATGTGATCGGGGTCTTCGATTTGTTGGCGGCGGTCGAAGCTGCGTCCATGCTCGGCCACGACTTGGTCCCGGTGCATGATGCGCACCGTCTCCAGACCGGCCACCACGACCACGGTCTTGCGGACCAGTTCGTGCGGTACGGAGTAGTCGTTGTGGTCGAAGCGGATGTAAGGCGTCTTGCCGACGGACAGTTCCCGTCGTTCGTCGGTGGGGAACGGTGTCTGCGGCAGTGGCAGGAGTAAGGCACGCTCCTTCTCGAAAGCCTCGGCCACCGTTAAGCGGTCGTCTTCGACCCAGCGTCGTTCACACGCCGGTCAGCGGGACCGGCTCGCTGAAGCGGTACTTTGTGGACGGCCCCACCTATATCGACGAGCATCTGCTCATGCACAACGCGGTTGACCCGCGTCTTGAAGACGCTCGGTATTGCGTCATCAACCTGGTACCGCGGGCGAAGGACCGACGATGAACGCAAGACGCCCGGTCCCAAACCGAAACCGATTTCCGCCGCGATCGAAGGCGCCGTGGTTGCGATGGCCACGGCCAACCCGTGGTACGGCTACAAGCGGATCGCGGTGATGTGTCGACGCGCGGGAGTCTCTCACATAATGCCGTCGAGAGATTCCACTTGAATTGCGAGCCAGCACAGTCGCTGTCAGTCCAGTATCTCGTTTTGCGTATCCCACACTCTGAAGCGATCAGTCGATGCTGGGAATCCTCCTGTAGGCTCGAGTTGTCGTCTGATCTGCTTGATCTGGAGCGTGCGGTCAGCGTCTTGCCGTTCCCTGCATCTTACATCGTAGCGCCTCGCACGCCGCGATACACGATAGTGCCGGCCGTTGCCAAGAGCAGGGCCATGACGAGAAGTCCCCATTGTGAGAGGGTCGGGATTGCGACGCAATCGACGTCCGTACAGTCGTTGAGAACGCCGACAAACGCGCCGTTCGCTGCCTGGCACGCGGCACCGGTAGTATCTTGGCACTCGTCGTCTGGCATGCAGCAGGCGCCGGGATCGCATTCGTCGGGTACGCCGTTCGTGTTGGAATCGTCGGAGGCACCCGTGGCGATGTCGCAATCGTCCGGCGTGCTGTTAGGCTGACAATCCGGGTCGCACTCGTCGGGAGTGCCGTTGCCGTTGCAATCGTTGTCCACTAATTCGCAATCATCGGGGACAGCGGTGCCGTTGCAGTCATTCCCGATCAGCTGGCACTCATCGGGCGTGCCGTCGTTGTTACAGTCGTTGCTAAACTGGCGAGCGACGTCGCAGATGTCTTCGATTCCGTTGCAGTTGCAGTCTACGACGGTGGCAATTGGCCCGATGTCGAGGGCATCCACGTTGTCGGTCGGCAGGAGTCCGAGCTCGGTGTGTGGAATGAACAGGCTGAAGGGAGTCGGGCTCGCCGAGTCGAACATCGAGTAGAAGATGTCCGCCGGTGAGCGATCGTCACCGAGTCCGACCTCGCCGGCATCGTCGATACCGTTCGCGTTGTCATCGTCCACGCCGATTAGCCCCGGCGCCCCGTCGGCCCCGAGCAACGTTGGTGACTCTGGCGCCAATGAAAACAGCACCTCATCGAGACCCGGATTCAAGACGCCGTTGGGGTCCGGCGGGCTGATGCCAGGTGTGACGTCGGAAAGAACGAGCGCGTCGATAACGTCGCCCTCGACCAGCCCCATATCTTCTGCCTGCGCGAAGACGGCCAGATTGCCGAGCTCGAACGGGTTGCTAGCTGGATCTCCCTGATCGTCGTAAACGAAGATGGTGGCGCGTCGCAGCGAGGAAGCCGGCTCGGTGCACTCGGTCCCGCAAGGTTCGCACTCGTCGGGAAATCCGTTTGTGTCCAGGTCGTCGCTGACGAAGCCGTCGCCATCAGGATCGGTGGGGTCGATATCGCAGCCATCCGCCACGCCGTTGGGCTGACAGTCGGGCTCGCAGCCGTCCGGTGTTCCGTTTGCGTTGCAGTCCTCCGTTCCGCAGTCAAACGAGCTTCCGACAAACGTGCCGTAGAACCTGTAGGAGATGGCGAAGCTGGAGTTCTCCATCGCGGTCAGGTCGTCCTGCTCATCGGTTGGTTCTGCGCTGGCCACCGGCCTCAAACCCAGGATCGTCTGATCGCCGAACAGGCAGTTGGGCTGCGCATCAGGGCAAGCAGGGAGTAGCGAACCGCCGTAGGCACCGAAGGCGAAGCTCTTGCCGAGGTAGATGTCACCGGCTTGCTCAGCCGGCAACGTCTGGGAAGCGAACCACACAGGGGAACACGACTCGCCCGCTGAGCCCCGATCCACCGAGAACAGCAACGCCCCGGGCGTCTGATCGCCAGTATCATTGAACGAGCCATCACGGCCGAATGAGATGCTGTTGATCCCGTCGCCTGCGGCGAACTGTGGTGGACTTGTGGTGCCGACGTTCCCTACGAGGGATCGGCCCGGGAAATCAGTACGGACGTTGGTGATGTTCGGTGACGCCCCGAGCGGGTCCCCAGACGACACGTACACCGTCAGGTGTTGCACATCAAGGCCGTCGTCATCCACGGCGTGGTTGGGGGGCAAGCCCGGTCCGGGACCTGAGCCCAACGAATCGATCGCAAATGATGCGGGCTCAAACACCTGCGTGTTGGTGAGAATGCACTCCTGCGGCGGTGGCGTGACGTCTACCGAGCCATGCCCGGCGCTCAGCAGATAGGCCACGTGAACACCGTTCTCGTCGAA
>JAJDDS010000254.1 GCA_029260195.1 Phycisphaerae bacterium | reverse complement strand
GGCCTCAAGCCCGCGTCCAACTCGCTGAATCTCTGCGACATCCATGCCTCGCTCCTGTCCAAGAACATAAATCGTCCCCATGACAGAAGTTATCGATCCGACACCCCGTTCAGCTTGAGCCCACTTTGCGCTGTAGTGTTAGTACCTTCGATAATCATCCCGCGTCCGTCACCGCCGGTGACGGTGACATTGCTGAGTTGGACCAAGCCGACGTTAACGCGGATGATCTTGTTGCCGGTCGTGTTGTTGTGGACGATGGAATCGCCGACGTCTGGAGGTCCCGTTGGACTCCAATTCCCTGGTGTGTTGAAGAACTCATCTGTTGCACCCGTCCAACTATGCACGTCGGCGATTGCCGGCGCTCCCAATGCCAGACAAAGGAATGGTCCTATAAGTGTCGTTTGTTTGTGCATCTTCTTTCTCCTTTTGAGTTGGTGAATTCCTCTCACAAGCCGAAACAAGTCGATCGCGGGCAGCAGCCGCCCCCGATCATATCGCTATGGTGAACTCCCCAGCGTGCGCTGGAAGCCAGCGAAATCCGCGAAGTCGATATCGTCGTCGTCGTCAAAGTCCCCTGGATGGCAGTCGAGGCCCATGGTACTACCGGGACCGGTGAAGCACGCCTGAAACTGTTCAAAATCGGTCAGGTTGATGGTGCCGTCGGCATCGAAATCGCCGGCGAAGATTACTTGGGCCACGTACGATCCGCGTACGCCGCTTGGCAAATCTATCCTGACCCCCATCGCCCCGGTGTCGGCCAGCCCTTTCCTGCGCGCATCGCTCCCGCCGCTCACGCCGAAAACGCTACAGCAGTGGATGCCGTCGGGGCCGACGACCTCGTCATCCCACGTCTCTCCGTCGCGCACGACCAAGTGCCATTGCTGGTTGACGTGGTCGTGGAACCAAACGACATCGTTGTTCGTTTCGTCGACGGTTGTGCCGATCACGTAGGCGCGGATCACGAGATCGCCGACGCCGTTTTGAGCGGCGATGGATGGCGTGCCCCCATTCTGCAACAGCACTCTGGCGGTCTCTTCGGTGTCGGGGCCGGGATCGCCTGCACGAAGGATCAACATGGGGTCCATGTGGTCGCCAAAGTGGATACCACGATCGTTGGTGGCATCGACCCCTGGCCCAGCGTAGCGCCCACGAAAGTAAACCTTGTCCGAGCTTGAAAGCTGATCCGCCGTCAACTCGGTGAACACGACGCCGGCGGCGAGCCCTGAAACCTGATCGGATTCTTGAACCGCGCTTGTAAGATCACTGACGCCCCCGCACCAAATCAGGGTGTCGTTATCCGAGTCGATTCCATCGCCACGAAGGAATCCCCACAGACTCACCTGGTCGGTCGAGTTCGCCATCGCGACACCCGAGCTTTCAATAAACACCCCCTCGGGTTGGTCTGGTGCGGGGAAATCGTCGTGCGTGTACACGTCGAGTTGGCCGCCCGTGTAACGCCAACTGCCCCCGCGCTCGTCTTCGCCGTCAAAGAGGGAGATTCGAAAGACCACCGAATCGAGCGTGGGCTGCTGGAAGCCGGCTGAGCGGACGATCGAGCCGGGGATGAGCCAGCCGGTGGGGTCGGTGGTGGCGACGATCTTCTCCAGCGGACCGCCCTCGGAAAGCCACAGGCCGTTGGCGAAGTCCGGCCAGCCGGGGATGTTGATGCTGGTCGCAATCGCCGCCCGGCCGCTGACCCCGACGTAGGTGAACAGGCTGTTGCCGAACGTCGTGCCGGCGATCATCCCCGGCGCCGGATCGCCCTTTTGAGCAATCAGGCGCAAGTCGCCGGGCGGCCCCTTCCACACACCGGCGTCGTTCACACCGGGGATGATCCCGGGGCCGGCGAGGTCCGAACGGAACACCACGATCCCGTTGTCGGACATGTTGGTGAAGCTGAAATCGGTGAAGACAACCCTCGCGGGCAGGTCCGGGGCCTGATCGCCGGCGCGGACGATCAACTCGGCACCAGCCTCCTCCGACCAGGTCCACAGCGCCTCGCCCGAGGCGGCGCCGAAGATCGTGGTAATCAGCATGGCCGACCCATCGGCGCGCATGTGCGGGGCGACCACGATCCCGAAGAACGCGCCGGGGATTCCCGGGGCGGGGTCGCCGGACCGCGCCACCCGTACGGCCCGGATGCGCCGCCCGCCGGGGCGGTTGATGAAAAACACGCCGTCGCCGGTGACGCTCGCAGTATCAGATGTTGGCACCTTAGCGCCGGTGTCCGTCCTTGGTGATCCCGCCTCGGCCGCGCTCGGCTCTTCCCCGCCCGAAGGACGCGGTGATCTTGCCGTTGCGAGCGGTTCCGGAACGCGGACGACGCTGACGTTGGTGACGCCGTGGATGACCTTCAAGTCAGCCATCGCCTCCAGCGTGACCGAGTAATCCTGGTCCGAACGCGTGTTGTGGAAGTCGCGGAGCACATGCAGCGTGACCCCCGATTCGACGATCATCCCCCGCCCGCCACCGCCGGTGACCTCGACCCGATCCAGCGCCACGCTCACGTCCACCCGCAGCGTCGCGAATCCAGCCGCGTCACCATGCACCACCGTGTCACCAGCCATGGGCACGGTCTGATCAGCCCAGTTGCCAGGATCGCTGAACAGCGTCGAGTGTCGCCCGGTCCAGACCCGCGTCCCCGCCGCCGCCGGCTGCGCCCACAGTGACAGGACCACTGCCAGTAGGAAGATAGCCGCCGGGTTCAGGTGCGTGGTCGCGGGGGCGCACGTCATGCCGAAGTGAGGCTTCATTACCTGATCTCCGAGAAAACGCAGCCCGGATTGTACCAAATGCGGGGAGCCGATCACACGCGGATGCGGATTAGTGGACTGTGGGTGTGGCCATCCACTGTGGCATCCCATGCCTGTGAAGCATGGACGGATAGACTCTCGGCGACCACCAATGATGGTCACACCCGCCGTCTGACGGACCGGAAACAACATGCGCGTCCAATAATCGGGCGGATTGCCCGTCACGTCCGTGTAAGCCCGGGCTAATAAAAGGTATTTTTGCGAGGTAACGGGAGTATACTCCGGCGGGTCTTTCGGCACGCGTGAGCGGACTCAACGGAGTTACCGCCGCCGTTTTTGGAGGTACGCGCCATTCATAGCGAGACGCTTCCATCCGGGATGGGCAAGATCAACTTGTTGCTCGTCGAAGACGACGACAGCGTCGTTCGAGCCATATTCGATGGACTCTCCCGGCCGCTGGTCGAGCTCCACCATGCCCCGTCGATCGCAGAAGGCAAACGGCTTCTGGATCAGTCACTCTGCTTCGACGCGGTCATTCTCGATCGATCCCTCCCCGACGGGGACGGCACGGAACTTGCGTCCGCCTGCCGCCGTGCCGGCAACGACGTCCCAATCGTCATGGTGACCGCGAGAGACACGATCAACGAGCGCATCGACGGTCTGGGTCTCGGCGCCGACGACTACCTCTGCAAGCCCTTCGCGATTGAGGAACTCGCCGCCCGCCTCGACGCCGTCATGAGACGCGCCGGCCCCAAACGCCGACACCTCCTCAAATACGCGGACGTTGAAGTCGACCTCATACGGCGACAGGTGACGCGGAACGGAATCGACAAGAACCTTTCCGCCCGCGAACTCGACCTGCTCGCGTTCTTCATGTGCCACCCCGACGAACCCCTGACAAACGAGCGCATCCTGCGCGACGTTTGGGGCGACGACGCCGAGCAGGACAGCAACGTCCTGCGCGTCTATGCAAACTACCTGCGAAACAAGCTGTCTCATCCGCGGATCATCCACACCGTCCGCGGCGTCGGATACATACTCTCGGAACGCAACCCGGAGGATCGCCCACCAGGCGCGATGCGGGCGCGAATCTGATTCATCGAAGCGCCGTGAGCGGCGCCGACATCGATCACAAGGAAGAGAAACGTTGAAACGCGATCGCGAAAACACGTCATGCGGCTCCGCCCGGCGAACGCGGCGCTCGGCTTTCCCGCACCCGTCGCGCGCTGTTCGCACCGTCATCGCCACATTGTCGATCTGCGCGTTCGCGACGCGCGCCGACGCCGGATTCGTCACCATTCCCGACGCCGCTGGTGACGAGGTCGCGCGCCGCACCGACCCCGGCGGTGAAGGCGCCGTCGACCCAGCCGCCCACCGACTTCCCGATCTGCTGGACATCACGATGGGCAGCTGGTCCCCCGTGGCCCCCCGATCCGACCTTTTTACCGGTGCCTTCGAGGACGGAGCGATCTTCCTTCGACTCGACCTACGATTCGACGGCGTCGTCAATCCTCCCGGCCCAGTCGACCCCGGTGAATTCGCCCCGTTCGCCCACGGCGACCACCCCGTCTACGGATTCATCGAAATCGACATCGACGCGGACAGCGAAACCGGGGGCGAGATCGACGCCCCGGAGTACCGCTATCTTGGCAGCATCGCACGCTTCGGCGGTACGCCCGACAAGGAGTTGTTCGATGACCGCGTCGCGGAGGACGCCTCCGCCTTTGACGGCGACTTCGAGACCGAACCTTTCGTCGAGCGACATGGTGAGGAGTTCCATCTCGCCCTCCTTGGCGACAACTTCGACAACATCGACATCGACGTGATCGAGGGAAACCCGGACACCCTTTTCGACGTTGGCGAGACCTGGATCATTACCGCTCCCTGGTTTCATCGCGCCCATGGCTACGAACGTTTCAGTTTCGTGAAGGGCGGCGCCGTCGCAGGCGAATATGCCCCCCTGTCCGTCCTTCGATTTCACCACGACCCCACATCCGACACGACGACGCTGTCACTCGTCTTCCCCCTCACCAACGAAGCCGCCGCCCAAGTCACCGGTGAACCGGCGGAACCGAACAACCATGATCCGACCGACCAAGCCTCCATCCTCGAAGCCCTGACCGACCTGGTGCTCAGCGCGGAATTCCTCGACGTCTTTCCGTGCGGCTGCCCCGAGGAAGCCATCATCATCGAATGGAAGGACAAGAATCCTGGCGAATTCCTGGACGCTACCAGATGGACGTTCACAGCCCTTGTCGGATCCAGCTACCTCGCCCCCGATCCGCTTGGGACGTTCTTCGTCTGGTCCGACGTGTGGCCCAACGTCGAACGCGGCGACGTGAACGGCGAAAACGGAGCGAACGGTGAAGACGTCGAGGAGATCGAGGAGTTCATCGAAGAACACGACGAAGAGGACGGCGCCCAAGACGGGATCTTCAACATCCTGGAATTCGCTGTCGACTTCAGCCTCTACGACATCAACCAGGACGCGCGCGTGGATTCCCTGGACGCGTTGCTTGTGGGCACGCCGGGCGACCACGACGGCGACGACGACGTCGATTTCGCCGATTTCCACCGCTTTCAGGCGTGTTTCGCCGGATCCGACGCCTCTTTCGAGCCTCCGACCTGCGTCCTATCCGATCTCGACACCGACG
>JAJDDS010000253.1 GCA_029260195.1 Phycisphaerae bacterium | reverse complement strand
CCGACGACGCCGTGGTTTGCCACGTTGCTGTCGAAGTCCTGGATCAGGTGATCCCAGACATGCCACTCCCAGACGATGTTGCCGCTGGTCGGCCCGGTCTGCTCGACCTCGATGATGTGGTCGGGCATGAAGTTGGCGCCGGTGACGAGCGCGGGGTTGCGCCCTTGCGCGATGGCCTCCGCCTGCGTCTTTACCTCCCAGGCGACCATGAGCACGTTGCCGTTCGGCAGCGACTCGACGTTGTGGTGGTGGATGACCCCGCCGGTGTCGTAGTCGAAGCGCCAGAGCTGGGTGCCGTCGAGCGCGAGCCGCTGGACGCCGCCGCCGACGCCGCCGGGGCCCGCCACGCCGGTCTTGATCGCGCGCAGCATGACGCCGTCGGGCTCGACGTAGACCGTGTTGCCCGGGTTGTTCGCGCTGGGCCAGGTGTGAACGGTGTTGCCCTGATCATCGACGAGCAGGGTGTTGGTCCCGCCGTTGGGCGAGTACACGCGATGGCCGGGCGCGGGCGCCTGGGCCGCCGCGAGCGGTGCGAGGGCGACGAAGAGCGAGGCGGCGAGCGCGAGGCGAGCGGTGCGGGTCATGACGGGTGGAATCCGGGTCGCGGAGAAAGGCCTGATGAGGCGGCGCAGAGAACACGGGAGAGCGCCGACGGCCGCGGGAGGGAGTCGCCCGCGGAGACGCGAGACTATCACCAAGTGCAAGATTCCGCCGAGGTGGCACCGCCGATCAGGCGCTGCACGCGCTCTTCAGGCGCCACGCTGGCGGGAACGAGGTCACTCCGCCAGTTGGCCGTCTTGACGCCGCGCGACTCGAGCTCGTCCCTGAATGCGCTGATGTTGCTGACGTGCACGGCCGCACCGTCCTGCGCGGCGTCGCGCCCGTTGATCGCGAAGCCGATCCGAACCCCCGCGCGCTCGAGCACGACCGCGGGACACGGCTGATCGCGGCGCTCGACCTCGCGCATCCCGAAGTGACAGGAGTACCACTCGGACGCGGCGTCCAGGTCGGCGACCGGAAGCGCGAGGATGTCGTCCTGGTAAGGAGAGGCGGTTTGGAAGTTGGGTTTGGTGGGCATGGTCGGTGGCGGATCAACGGCTCAGCGATCAGCGGACGGCCGCGAAGCGTCCGTCCGTTTGCATCGCCTTGTTGGACGGGCAATCCACTCTGCTAGGCCCGTCGCAAGACCCAGATGGCGCAAAGGACGTCCGTACCGAGAATCTGCGTCTCACGCTCCTGCCTCGCCACATATTCGTCAATCAACTGCTCGAAGGCGGGATGGCTTGCTTTGACGAGACTCGCCCGCTGTCGGATCAGGTCGGTGTTCCTCTGGTTGACCGACCGGACCTGCTCCGCCGGGCAGATGACTTCCTGGACCACCACGTCACGACAGGCCGTCAATTGGCGAAGTGTCTCCGAGTGATCAACATACCCTTCAGCCAACGGCAGAGGCGCCACCCCGTCCGCCAGGAAGCCATCCTCGATGAGGATGTGCCCGCCCGCGCGAACCAATCTCCGAAGGCCTGCCATGGTCTGCTCATAGTCCCCCAACACAGGCCCGACGCTCAGCAGGAGGGCTACGTCGTACTGCTCTTCCTGCCCGAGCAGATTCCGAATGTCTCCCTGCTCGAAGCGACATCTATGGGAGACGCCTCGCTCCGTCGCTAGCGCCCGCGCGGCCTGCAGAAACGGCTGGAAGGCGTCGATGCCCTCGACTCGGACGCCCAGCTGCTCAGCAAGGGCCACGGCCACAGCGCCCTTCCCGCAGGCCAGATCGAGAACGGTGGAATCCGGCTCCACTCCAACCGACTTGAGAGCGGCAACAACCTGTTCGGCCGAGGAACCCAACTCCCACAGGTCGGTCAGGAGCTCTGGCAGGAGGGGCAATAGCCGTACGTCGGTCTCCATCGCTTGCGCGACCGATTCGTCGAGGTCCAGGGTCATCGTGACAACTCTATCCGGCGCGGCTCTGTCCAACGGTTTCGTGGTTCAGCGGCGCTGCGGAGCAGCGTCCGCTGCAAGCGCTTGTTAGGTGACCCAGTGTCGCGCAATCCGCCGGAACCGTGAAGCCTGCAGGGCGAGATTGCCGAAGCCGCTCCACGCGCGTTGAGCTCGAGAGGCGAACCATCCGAGCCAAGCGCCGCTACATCTTGGCTCGCGCTCACGGTTCGCGCGCATCGCGTAGCGCGGACTCCGACACGCCTCGCAAAGTGCGGCCCACTCGCAACAACTCGGCGGCACTGCGCTCAAGCTCGCCGGAACGCCAAGAAGCCCACGAACTCTTCTTTGAGCAATCTGCTCGGGGAGGGGGGCGAGCGCCCACCTGCGCCGATCGTCAGCAGCAAGTGGTCGAGACGCTGCGCCGACGTGCCCGCTCGCCGCGCATAGCCGGCTTCAGACTGCGCATCCGCGCCCATCAAGAACAGGCCTGTGCAAGTTCTCTCACCAAGCGTTGCTGTGTTTCAGCTGCTCGGCCGAATGCGGCGGTAGCTCCAATAATCAAAAACGCGTCAGCTGCTAACGCTTGTTAGGAGGCCTTCGGTCTACTCCGGCGCCTCGATCCAGAGCTGGCCGGAGCTGTAATCGACGGTGAACACGAACTCGGAGAGGAGGTCAGAGCCAATTCCAAGTGAAATCGGAATCGGAAGCCCTTTGCTGATCCCGGAAGTGTCGACCACGCGGGCTGACTCTACCAGCCAAGTTCTCGGTCCGAGCTCAACCGTGCCAACGCGAGCTCCTTCGGATGTCTCGCCTTCAGCCAGCAACTCAACCAATCCGCGGTCAATTGTCGTACGGCTCTTGCCAGTATCGATCTCAATGAGAACGTCGTGATCCTGGACGCGACCCATCACCAAGATCAAGAGCGGAAGTCGAGCGGACTGAACCAGAGGTAAGGCGATGAATCCCGGAACAGAGTCGGGACCAGCGCCATCGTCTATGGCGAGTGCGCTAGCGCCATAATCGAGAGTGAATCGGTTGCCCGGGACTGATCCGGGACCCACAAGGCCGGGAAGGCTATCGTGGTTGAACTCGAAGACCGAAACCGAATCGTTCGCAACGCCGAATACCGTCGCCGCTACGCCCTGGGCCACGCAACTTGATGAGGTGAGTCGGCCACCGGAGTCCCTGAGATTCCGCCGACCTGAGCACGGCAAACCCAGGCCCTGAAACGTCTTGGACTCCAAGGTCAGGCCAACCATGTTTCCCGTGTCAAACGGAAGCCAAAGCGTATCCGCGCCTATTTGGACCGGAACGAAAGGAAACCCGAAGGCGCGGATTTCGATCCTGTGGAGTGCCTCCGGGGCGTAGGCGAACGATGTCATCCATGCGGGCGCTTTGGGGGAGTGCTGACAGGCCGCAATCATGAAACTCAGGGTCAGGATGACTGCTGTTTTCACCGGAATCTCCAAAAGCGGCTCACCAGAATCCTCCTAACGGCTCAGTGGTTCAGCGGCGCCGCGGAGCGGCGTCCGCTGCAAGCGCATGTTAGGCGTGCTCTCGCTTCTTCTCATCGAATGGAATCTCAAAGACAAGCGGGTGGGTGGACCGAACCCAAGGACCTGCGGCAACAGCTTGAAGCGGCGCCAGATTCGGGATCAACGCGACATGATCTGCCCCGTAGATGTTGCGCAGGAAGTTCAAGCTAGTGTCGTCATAGCAAGTAAAGCTAATGATTGTATTGCACTGCGTAAGCACGGTCTTGCTTACGGTAGCGGTTCTCTGTGCGAGGACCAATAGACCTACGCCGTACTTCCTCCCTTGCAGGGCGACCTGAGAGATCTTTCCCACCAATCCTCTTGAGTCATAATCCCCAAGACCCATTGTGCTGGCTTCAGGAACAACGGTGTGCGCTTCTTCGATGACTACAAGCACGCGCTGCTTGTTGCCGAGGTTTTCCCTGGCGTGCCTCAGCAAGCATGACATGTAAATCTCTGTAAGCAGGAGCGTTGCTTTGGTATTTGAGATCTCCTCAAGGCGCAAGAGCCCCAGGCCAGGCGCATCATCTGAAAGGAACTGAGTCATGCGTTCCGCAACATCGGTTCTAAGAGACTCTGTGAATTCTTTGAGAATCTTCTTTTCCGCGCCTGCGCCGTACGTTCCGGTTTCTACATCGAATAGGCGCCCGGACAAATCCTCTGCTAAGTCGGCATCTACTGAGAGGTCTTCTGGCGATAGATCTGAAAGCCGTTCGCTGTACTGACCTGTGAGATCGATGCAGACAACCTTCAGGCCGCCAGCCACCGAGTGTCGAATTAGGTCAAATGCCAACTCGGTCTTGCCGGAGCCGGTTACCCCCAGTATCGCTGTGTGTTGAGCGTGCTGGCTGAGGAAGTCACCGCCAACACGAATGGCGCTATTCGGAACTGTGCCCAGGATAAAATCGTTTGGCAGGACGGCATCCGCTTGGGGCAACTGTCCTGCAGCAGAAGAAAATACTGGGCAGTTCATTGCCGGAAGCCAACTGTGCCTCGAGAATCCCTTTCCCGGTTCGAGAGTTCCAAGTTGCGTGGCTGAGGCGACTTGGAACCCGTGCAGATCGGGCGAGAAGAACTCCTCGAGTGTTTCGCCTTCGACCACTTGGTAGTAGACAAGCTCTTGCCCGAGGGATAGCCAGACAAGCATGCCGACGTGGACGGCCGCCTTGCCGAGCACTTCAAAGCGAATTGTGCCGACAGAAGATCGCTCCACGACGAAACCGGAAAGCTCTGCGCTTTCTCCGCCCCCAAGCGACGCCGTTATCTCGGTCGAACTTGGGCATGGCTCGAGCCCGGCCTCATACACGCAGCTGGTCTGCGTGTAATCGGTTTCTGCAGGGAGGCGAGTTAGAAGTCCCGTGGCTAATAGGTTTTCCCCCCTAAACTGGGAGAACAGCGGTTGCACCCACCGGGTTTCACCATTTGGCATAACGCCAATGGCGGGTTCGGACGAATGCCATGTCGAATCTGCTTCAAGAGTAATCCTAAGCAGGTTCGGGTGGTCTACTCGGGATATTGTTCCGAGGGGGGGAACGCCACCGCGATCTCGTGAAATCCAGCTCGTGATTAGTTCTGGCACCCCCAGTGGCCAAATCGAAACAAAGCATCCCCAGAACAGTATGAGGGAGACGGTTAGACGATCCTGAATCCCGAAGAAGAACCACAACCCTGAGAGAAAGACGAGGCTAAACAGAATTCGGGAGCGCCCAAACAAGACCGCCGGCTTGTAGGTCCAACTCGCTAAGGTTTTTCGCCAACCTTTTACGCTAGAGCCACTGCTAGCAGCAACGCACGTTGTGCTTAGGATGAACACTGCGCCGCAATAAGATGTAATTGACAGCCACGCGCCAAACGGGGCAATTTCATAGACACTTAATAGTGTCACCAATCCCATTACTGAGTTTACAACCGCGTCGGCAGGTTTTGTGTAGTGATGCTCCAGGAGGGCGGAGCCAAGGACTATCAGAAGTAGTGCATTCTGAAAGACCACGGCATGCTTCGGGTTGCTGGGAAGGGCGCTTCCTGTGAAGATGTACGCGAGTGAAAGCACTACGCCACTCGCCACGAGCATGACCGCGATGCGAACCCAGGGGTCAACATGCTTTGATCGTGTGGCCAAGTTTGATCTCCCAGGCGAACGAGGCATCTGCCCGCCTAACGGCTCTGTGGTTCAGCGACGCCGCGGAGCGGCGTCCGCTGTAAGCGCTTGTTAGGCGTGTGCTGTGTCACAAGGCGCTCCCTACGTGGGTGAAACACTATCCACTCGCGCCCAGAAGTCCTCAAGTTCACGCCGCGCTGCATCACAGATCGCTGGTGCGTAAGTAACGATTCTTCGGTGGGTGTCTAGAGTGACTGGCTCAGCAAGCTGCAGCACGCCATCGTCGGTGAGGTCGAAATCGGAAAGCGATCCGATGCCCAGACCGTACTCGAGGTTGTGAAGCGCCCAGATAATGATGAGCTGGTAGCGTCTGGAAATGTGATCCCACTCTTGGAATAGTTCATCGGTGCACGTGCGCCCCTTCCAAAGATCATCTGAGACAGGGTCCATTAGTTCATATGCGCTAAGAAAGTGCGGAACTAAATTGGAGCTGACTGCGTGAAGCCACCGGTCGAAAAACAGCTCCTCGAACTTACGCCACGTTAGTAGGTCGATGTTCGTGAAGTTGGCTGATGCATAGGCGCCGCGTTGATACCCACTCTTGGATACGAGGATGCCCCGGTTAGCTCCTGTCTCGCTAACCACGGTCCGGAAAGCGTGCACACGATCTTGACTCACCCGGCGGTTCCAATGCTTACACTCGCAAATGTATGTAGATACAGGCTGAGTGTCTGAATCGACAACGAACACATCGATCTCGACTTCCCCTCGGGGCAAGGCGATCTTCTTTTCTATCTCAACTTCGCAGCCCATCTCCTCGAACGCCGTGGCCACATGAGTCTGCAGCTCCTGCCAGCTGGCAGGAGGCGAGTCGAAGATACGTCGCCTTTTTTTGTGAGTGGACATCCGCCTAACGGCTCAGTGGTTCAGCGGCGCCGCGGAGCGGCGTCCGCTGCAAGCGCATGTTAGGCGGAATCGGGGTACGCGTATCACGGCGCATCGGCTCCGCCTGGAATGGGGTAATCGGGTCGCTTGCGGCAGTAGTCGCGGGTTGGGTCTTCACAGTGCCTCTCGACCCAGACGTTGCAGTAGGGGCAGAAGATCGCATCGAAGACAACGGCATAGAACACATCTGATGTGCACTGAGGGCATACTTTCGAGTCGTAGCGATACCCCTCAATCTCGTGGCCATTGAAAGCAACGACCTGACGCGCCTTGTTCTCGTAGATCTCCATTCGCGCAATCTCGCCGCCTGACGGCTCAGTGGATAGACGGGTCACGCCGGAAGAGTTCACTCACCGGAGATCTCCAGCGAGTACTGATGGTCGCGGATCGCCACATAACGCCCAGGGTACTCTCGAAGATCCCATTCGAGGCCAGAGCCTTGTTCGGAGGCTGACGCGAGCATCACTCCGCCGGCGAACTCGATGACCAGCTGCTTCGAACTCGACACTCGAATGGCCTCGATGCGAGACCCTGTGAGTTGCTCCTCGGCTGCCTGTTCCGCGCCCTGGTCTTTTCGCTTGATCTGCCTGCCGCCTGGCATCGACAGGCACCAGTCG
Source organism: Phycisphaerae bacterium (assembly GCA_029260195.1). Classification (GTDB taxonomy): domain Bacteria; phylum Planctomycetota; class Phycisphaerae; order UBA1845; family UBA1845; genus OFTM321. Next base: position 582 of record JAJDDS010000253.1, on the reverse strand, counting down.
TAGCCCATGAAGATCCCGTGTTCGTGTTCGGGGTTGTGCGGCGGCGGGTCGGTTTCTATCTCGCGGCCAATCTCCAGGTACATCACCGAGTGGTCGCTGAACCACGGATGATCGACGACCCGACCGGAGAAGCGGCCAACGCACTCCATGAACTCCTGCTCAGAGATGCGCTGGCGATCCACCACGAGGAGTTCTCCGCCTAACGGCTCAGCGGTTCAGCGGCGCCGCGGAGCGGCGTCCGCTGCAAGCGCATGTTAGGCGGGCGGAGCATCAGCTAGCAATCCAGTGATACAGTGAGCGGGCCGAGGCCGCCATTGCTGCAAGGGCAATGATTCCCGCGACCCACTTCGCAATGCGGAAGACGATTTCGCCGCGTTTGACACGCACCCATTCGGCCTTCAGCACCTTTCCGGACTCGTCGGTGACGACGGTTATCGAGCTTGCGAAAGCCTGTTTGTCTGATAGAGCCTTTGTGTTGTTCAGGGAATCAGCGAGGTCACGGAGTGCCTTAAGCAAGCCTTGGTGTTCTGTGGGGTTAAGGCGGAGCTTCAGACGGTAGTACAGTTCGTAAACGCGGTCGTA
>JAJDDS010000252.1 GCA_029260195.1 Phycisphaerae bacterium | reverse complement strand
TCCGCTACGGGTGGCATTGAAATTCGAGCCCTGCTCCAGTAACACGGGAGCCTACTGTCGGGCGGGAGGCAATATGTCAGAGAATGCAGTCCGCCGGATTGCGCTCGATGTGGCCGGCGGCTGTGAAAGGCAGGTCGATGAGACGTGGTTGTGGCGTGGTGGTCATGTCTATCTGGTCGATGGCACAACGGTCATTATGCCCGACACGCCGGAGAACCAAGAGGCCTACCCGCAACAGACGCAGCAACAGACAGGGCTCGGTTTTCCGATCGCCCGCGCGGTGGTGCTGTTATCTTTGGCGACCGCGATGGTGACGGACATGGCCGTGGGGCGATACACGGGCAAAGAGACGGTTGAGACGACATTGTTGCGTCAACTGCTGAATGGATTCGATTCGGGAGATATTCTATGGGCGGATCGGTACTACTGTTCCTATGGTCCAACCCGGCGCAAATGCGCCAAACGAAGCCAACCGTGTCGGCCGGGCGCCGATTGTACTACCACTGTGCCTCTTCGAAGGCGCCGAGGCGCTGGGCGGGTTTGTCGGGGGGGCGGGACTTGGTGATAGCCTTGGCGAGTGACAGATCCGGTTTCGTGGTGATCTTCAGGTTGGACGAGTCGGAAACGACAACGGTGACGGAGTGGCCAGCCAGCTCGAACAACTGCGCATCGTCGGTCGCGTCGTCGGCGCCCGCCGGCGGTTCTGCGTACAACTCGACCAGCGTACTCCGTTTGAACACTTGCGGCGTTTGCGCTTCGAACAGCCCGGCGCGCGACACGGTTTCGTCGACGACGCCCGCGCGACTCACGCGCTTGATGGTCCCGTGCAAAGGACTCGCCAGGATGGCTGCCCCGCTCTTAACCGCTTCCGTAAAAACGCCGTCGATCATCCCCTTGGTCACACACGGGCGTACCGCGTCGTGGATCGCGACGAGGTCAGCATCCTCCGACACTTTCTCCAGACCGGCGCGCACCGAGTTCATCCGCCGCTCGCCGCCCTCAACCAGTGTCACGCCGAGCAGGCCGAGGTTGGCTGAGTATTTAGAGCGAACTTCCTCAAGATCGGCACCGGAGACGACCAGGATCGTCTGACAAACGTCCTCACGATTGATGAAGTGTTCGAGGGTTCGTAGGAAGATCGCGCGGCCGTCGAGCTTGGCCAGTGTCTTGTTGCCTTCGCCCCCGAACCGTTCGCCCTTGCCGGCAGCCGGCACGATCACCGCAACCTTGTAGTCGCCCATACGTGGAGCTCCTTTTTCTGCTCGCCGTCGATTCCGCCGCGCTCCGCGCTCGCGCCGTCCGCCGTGGCCACAAGTGATCCCGCCGAGGGGACCGGTCGCATCAGACGCTGCGCCTTACGTGCTTGCGCGCGGGCGGTTTTTCCGTCCGGCGGCGTTGGCCGCGCCCTCCGGGCGTCCGAAGATCATTCGCCCCGCGGACGTCTGCAAGGCGCTCGTGACAGCGATCGCCACCGTTTGGTTGATGTAGTCCCTGCCGCCCTCAACAACCACCATCGTGCCGTCGTCGAGATAGCCGATTCCCTGTCCCGCCTCCTCGCCGGCCTTGATGACTTTCACCCGGAGGTTCTCCCCCGGCAGAAAGATCGGTTTGAGCGCGTTGGCGAGATCATTGACGTTGATGACATCCACGCCGCGGAGTTTGGCGACTTGGTTGAGGTTGTAGTCCGTCGTGGCGACACGTCCGTCGATTTTCTGCCCCAGATCGACCAGGCGCTCATCGACCGCCGTCGAGGCCCCTGGTTCGAGCTTGAAGTCCAGAATGTTCACGTCGGCCAGATCACTAGTCTGGAGTTTGTGCAGGACTTCCAATCCTCGCCGTCCGCGATTGCGTTTGAGCTTGTCGGAACTGTCGGCGACGGACTGCAACTCGGTCAATACGAATCGCGGCACGATGAGTTCGGACTCGAAGATGCGCGTATCCGCCAAATCCGCGATGCGGCCGTCGATAATGGCCGACGTGTCGAGAATAAGCGGTCGCCCCCCTTTAGTTTGCTTAGAGAACTCCACATAGGGAATCACAAAGCGTATGTCGTCCTTGGTTTGGAGGATGAAACTGATGGTCAAATAGCAGCAGATGACCCCGATCATGAGTTTGACGGTGCTGACGAACGGGTGGTCGCTGTAGCCGATCTGGACCCGCTCGATCTGCGTATTGGTTCGATGCACCCTCATACCGGTCTTGGGGTCGGTGTCGATGACGGTCCGATCGACCGGTTTGTCGGCAAACACCGGGCTTCGCAACTGCGGAAAAGTCTTCGTCAGCGAATCGACGACGAGATCGACGATCAACGACAGTCCGAACGCGAACACCATGCCCACGACGACCCCGAAAAAGACGCCGGAGATGGATTTGAGGGACTTCTGTGGGATAAAGATGTCGAAGGCGATGACCACAAGGGCGACGCCGAGGCAACTGATCAGCAGCAGATCGGCGTTCTGGGTGAACCACGCGATGCTCCCCGCCGCCGCATCCTCGCCGGCGATGAACGTGATCGCCACGACGCCCAGTGCCAGCACGAATATGGCCCGCAGGATGATCAGCACTAGGCACCTCCTCATTCGTCACTGGGCCGGCTGTGGACACGGAACTTTCACGATCCGTCCCTCCACCGAGCGCGACCCTTCGCCGTGACCACTGTAGTATATCGGCGTTATCGTTCCGATCAATCGCCAGCATCACCTTATCCGTGCGACCGTTGCCGATGTAACCGACGTGAGCGCCCCACCTCCACCGGCGGTGATTGACGCCAACGCCGCGCGGCGATAGCTTCGCGCCCGTCCCAATCGCTCCACCCCGTCGTCCGGCGGGAGTATCGCGAAGGCATCCCATGCGCGCTGACACCCCAAACACCCAACCCACGCGCCAGTCCGCACACGATGATCCCGGCGACGCGCATCTCACCGTCGCCATCAGCGGTTCCGTGCGACGGGCGGTGTACCTGCTGGCGCTACCCGTCCTCGGAGAGCAGTTGCTGAATTCGTTCGTCGGGATATTCGACGTCTACTTGGCCGGCAGGATCAGTGTGGACGCGACGGCGGCCATCGGGCTGGCAGCCTACGTGGCTTGGCTGGTCTCGATGATCTTCATGCTGGTCGGGACGGGCACGACCGCGCTGGTCGCG
>JAJDDS010000251.1 GCA_029260195.1 Phycisphaerae bacterium | reverse complement strand
CCACCCGACCACGCTGATCCCGATCGGCGAAAAGGCCAGTCTGCTCCTGTCGAAGGGCAAGTACGACCACGCCGAGCCGTACTTCCGCGAGGCGCTCGAGTGCCAACGCCGCGTGCTGGGCGACGACCACCCGAACACGCTCGCCTCGATCGGCAACATGGGCGTCCTGCTTTGGTCGATGGGCAATTACGCCGAGACCGAGCCGTACTACCGCGAGGCGCTGGAGCGCCGCCGCCGCGTTCTGGGCGACGACCACCCGGACACGCTAGGCTCGATCAACAACTTGGGAATGCTGCTCCAGTCAATGCGCAGGCTGCCCGAGGCCGAGCGCTATTTGCGGGAGGTCGTGGTGGGCGCCCGCCGCATCCTGGGCGACGACCACCCGAACACATTGACTTCGATCAACAATATGGGGGTCCTGCTCGATACGATGTGCAAGTACGACCAAGCCGAGCCCTACTACCGCGAGGCGCTGGAGGGCTACCGCCGCGTGCTGGGTGACGACCACGCGGAAACGCTGAACGCAACCCGCAACGTGGGCAGCGTGCTGCAGAAGATGGGCAAGCTCGCGGAGGCCGATCCTTACGTCGACGCCGCGCTGGCGGGCCGCCGTCGCATCCTCGGTGACGACCACCCTTCCACGCTCATTTCGATCGACCACATGGCGCGCCTGCGTCGAGAGCAGGGGAGGCTCATGGAGGCCGAGACACTGCATCGCGAGGCCGTGGCGCGAGGGCGTCGAAAGTTGGGCGAACGGCATTGGCGTTCGGGAACCTACCTGTCCAACCACGGAGTGACTTTGACGAAACTACATCGTTACCCAGACGCCGAAACGGCGATGCTGGAAGCGCATGGTATTCTTGAATCTGAGTTCGGCGCGGAGAACAAACGGACGATCAGGACGATCAATGCGCTCATTGGCCTCTACACCGCCTGGCACGCCGCCGAGCCGGACAAGGGCTACGACGCCAAAGCCGCCGAGTGGCGGGCTAAGTTACCCGCGGACAAGGAGGAATGATGCGCCTACCTCCACCGACATCATCTCCGAGGACAGCCAAACCGTGACCGTACAGCTCGATCGTATCATTCCCCTGCGCGAGTGGACCACCATAAACGCGACGAACATCCGCGCCGTATGCGGCGTGACGCCGGCCATGAGCACCGCTAGACTCTTCGGAGCATGGGACCAATCGTCCACCAAGGCAGTCAACGCTTGGTCAACCGCCTGCGGGAGATCCGCGCCGTCTTCACTCGCCCCGAGGCTGCTGAAAAGGCGACGATCCTCCTATCGCTCGCGGATGTGGAGATTCGAGCGCCCTACCTGCTGGTCCGCCTGCATCGCACCCTCTCTTACCTCCGCGCATTCCCCGACAACGCCCGCGTTTACAGCCTGGCCACGCAATTGCTCGCCGGATTCGAAAAACGCATCGCACGTTGCGGATCGGCAGCCCACGCGCTCGATGGAACCGGGATCGCCGGCACGCGCGTTCATTATGTGTATTCGTACCCAGTCGCGCGTTGGCTTCACGAGCAATTCGGACCCCACGTCGACATTGACTGGGACGAGTACGAAGATCCCGAGCGACTGGATGCCGCGCTCGTCCATTGCCTCGCCCACTCCGAGGAGCCCTCGTTCGAAGAAGGCGACGTCACCACGCAGGATTGGATCAAACGCGCAAAGGGAAGCTTGGCCGTCACGGACCTGGGCTGGGTCATGGCCCAACTCCACGCGGACCACCGTCTCAAGCCTCGCGCCGCCGAGTTATATGACGCCGCCGAGATTCCGCTCGTATGGCGACTCACCGGCGACTCCCCAGCCGTCACGCATCTTCGCGATAGCGCCGCGACCATCCGGTATCGCTCCGGCGGTATGCGCCGACAGATTCCCCACGCCACTACGATGATCCGCAAGCACCTGCCCGGCATCCAACGCCTCACACCCGCGCGCGGCCAGCGCATGGTTGACATCGCCATCGCAACCCTCGCAACGCGCAACCGCGAGGTCTACTCATTCAACTATGCCAACCCCCGTGAAGTCTACGTCGCTCCGCTTGGGCGCGGCACGCAGACCCTCATCATCGGCGTCTCGCCCGAACGGCGCCTAAGCCTCGAAGCGAACTATGGCTACTTCATAATGTCCAACGGCGTCCCGATCGGCTACGGCGGCGTCAGCCCCCTATTCCATCAAGCCAATACAGGCATCAACATTCTGGAAGAGTATCGACAGAGTGAGGCTCCGTTTCTGTTCGCCCAGACGCTACGCGCGTTTCACACACTGTTCGGGAGCAAGTACTTCATCGCCAACCCCTACCAATTCGGACAGGGTAACTCCGAAGCAATAGGGAGCGGCGCCTTCTGGTTTTATTATCGATTCGGCTTCAGACCGGTCGACGCCGCCATCGCCGGCTTGGCCGATGCCGAGTACGCGCGCCTCAAGAAACGACCGGGCCTACGAAGTGACAAGGAGACGCTGCGCGCACTCTCCGGCTGCGACGTCGTCTTGACGCTCCATGGTTCGAACCGCGGCGCACTTTTCCAGGAGCGATGGCTCCCCGTCTGTGCGACGGGCTGCACCCGACTCATCGCCGACCGGAACTGCCTCTCGCGCGCGCGGTCAATCGCGAAGATCGTGCACGTCGTCGCGCGCGCACTGGGCGTACCATCACGTGCGCGATGGCCCGCTAGCGAACGGCAGTCCTTTGAGCGAATGGCGCTGTTGGTGGCACTTGCGCCGGATCTCCAACAGTGGAGTGCGGAAGAAAAGCGAACACTCGTCCAGCTCATGCGAGCCAAGGGGCGCACGTGCGAACGCCACTACGCCACACGCCTCCAAGCCCACGACCGATTCCGGCGAGCACTCGCCGACTACGCCGACAACAAACACGCCGACCGCTAGCCCGGGCGACCCGCGCGGGGACTCAGACTATTCCCGCGAACTGTTCGAGAGACTCCGGGTTGGCCAGCGCGTCGCGGTTCTTCACCTCTTCACCGTGGATCACTCTCGTGACGGCTAGCTCGACCTTCTTGCCGCTGATCGTATGGGGGATGGCTGTGACCTGACAAATGTGCCTCGGCACGTGACGCTTCGTCGCGCCGTCGGCGATGCTCTTCTTGATCTTGTCGATCAGTTGCTCGTCCAGCCTCGCCCGCTCCCGCAGCACCACGAACAAGCACACGTCCACGTCCCCCTCCACGCGCTTCGCCACCACGATGCTGTCGACAATCTCCTCCATCGCTTCGACCACGCGATAGATCTCAGCCGTCCCGATCCGAATACCACCGGGATTCAACGTCGCGTCGCTCCGGCCGTAGACGATCACGCCGCCGTGCTCGGTGATCTCGACCAAGTCGCCATGTCGCCATACGCCGTCAATGTGCTCGTAATAGGCACTGCGGTACTTCGCGTTCTCGGGGTCATTCCAGAAGTGAATGGGGCGCGATGGAAACGGTGACGCGCAGACCAACTCGCCCTTCTCGCCAATGACCGGATTGCCGTCGTCATCGTACGCATGCACGTCCATCGCCAGCCCCCGACACTGAATCTCGCCCGCGTACACCGGCAGTATCGGGTTTCCCAGCATGAAACAGGAGATAATATCCGTCCCCCCAGCGATACTGGACAACTGCAGGTCGTCATCCACGTGTTCATAGATCCATTCGAACTGTTCATCCGACAGTGGCGACCCGGTACTCAATACACACCGCAACTTCGACAGATCGTATTTCGCTTTCGGCGACAGATTCCCCTTCTGGCACGCCGCTATGTACTTGGGACTGGTTCCAAACACCGTGACGGGCGTCCGCTCGATCATCTCCCACAGACGGTTGATCCGGGGATAGGCTGGACTGCCCTCATACAACACGACGGTCGCCCCGACGCCGAGCCCACTGACCAGCCAGTTCCACATCATCCAACCGCAAGTCGTAAAATAGAGGATGGCGTCGTCTCGTCGCAGATCGCAGTGCAGCATCAGTTCCTTCATATGCTGCAACAGTGTCCCGCCGTGGCCGTGGACGATGCACTTGGGCATGCCAGTCGTCCCCGACGAGTACATGATAAACAGCGGGTGATCGAATGGCACGGATGCGAAGCTGAGTTCCGCTGGCGCGGCGGACGACTCACCACGAGCGACGAATTCGTCCCAGGTCGTCGCATGGGGCATAACGGACACGTCGGGATGGTCACGAACGAACGGTACGACGACGACGCGCCTGACACTGGACAGTTGCCCCACGATTTGCCCGACACGGTCCAAAGAGTCAAAAGTCTTTCCATTGTAGAAGTAGCCATCCGCCGTGACCAGGACGGCTGGTTCGATCTGGCCGAATCGATCGAGTACGCCGTTGATTCCGAAGTCCGGAGAACAACTCGACCACGCTGCGCCGAGACTGGCAGCCGCGAGCATGGCGATCACCGCCTCGGGCAGGTTCGGCATGAACCCAACGACGCGATCGTCTTGGCCCACGCCCGCGGCGCGGAGGGCGGTTGCGAAACGGGCCACCTCTGTCCGCAATGCGCGGTAGCTGATCCGGCGCGGATCTCCGGATTCGCCCTCCGCGTGAATCGCGATGCGATCGTCGTCGAAACGCAGCATGTGCTCGGCATAGTTCAGCCGCATCCCGGAGAACCACTTGCCATCGAGCATCCCACCACCGTCGAACACACGATCCGCCCCGGTGTGTGGCTTCACTTCCGCGAATTCGAGCAGCTCAGACCAGAACGACTCCCGGGCGTCGACGGACCATTTGCGTACCGCCTCCCAACCCGGTGCAACGCCGTATCGGTCGGACATCCGTTCGGCGAAATCATGCATCTGCGTACGATCGATGCGTTCGCGGCTGGGTGTCCAAAGCGCCTTCTTGATCGGCATGACAATCCTCCCTCAGTTCTTGCATTCCACACGTTACGGCGATTCTGCTGTCACGCCGCCCCGACGTCAACGGGCGGACCCAAAGCGACCGGAAGACGCGCCGCTCCCCTGATTGCGACCATTCCTCCCGTGGCAACCGAAAGAGTGAACATAGACAGACGGAGTTGATCAAGCGTCGCGGAGATCGAGCGCTGGGCACGACTGACCTGGCGTGAAGTCACCGCCAGCGACGGGACTTGGGGAGCCCGGGTCTCAGTGTTCCGACATCACACCACCGGCCAGCGCCTCGGCAGGCTCCCCACCGGACCTTCATGACCCCAATAATGGATGGCGACTCGCTGACCTCGAAGCACCAGACCGCCGTCATGCGCGCGCCGACGGACATGCCCACCACGTTTGGCGGGCGTCTCAGCGCCACACGCATGACGGTGACGTACGGTCGATCCTACGGGACTGCCGGTTCCCGCTTACACCCGCAACCCGAATTCAACAATCCTCAGTCGACTCACGCCGGCGCAGCCCGACGACGAAGGCCAACCACAACCGTCGCCACCGTGAACATCAGCACCGCCATGACGAGCATGCCCCATTCGGAGACGGTGGGGATCCCGCCAAAGACCATCTCGAACTCCACGGGGATCGCCAGGGCGACGGAGTGCATCGAAGGGGACACGAAGGCTCCCTGCAGCGGTTCCGAGTTGGTTTCCTCGTCCAGGGTGACGTCGAAAAGGAGATCGAAGCTCGATCCAACCGGAAGCTCGACCGGCACGGATGTCGGGCCGGTGTACTCCGCGTGCCAGACGCCCGCTTCGACAGGATCCGGATAGATATTGAAATCGGCGGGATCACCATAGACGCCCGCGTAGGAGCCCGTACCGTCGCTGGCCAGTGTGAATGAACCCGTGACAGTCGGTGGTCCACCAACACCAAAGGACAGACTCACCGATTGTGTGTTGATCGGACCACCGACAGGCCCCGCGACCGTGAGCTGCAGGCCCTCCAGCAACAACTGGCAGCTCGCCACCGCTCCCGCGCCAATCAACTGCGCGTTCCACGATCCAGGGTTAGCGTAACTGGTGCCCGGGCCTGAACTGTAGCCGGACATGCCGGACGGATTGTGCGTGACGGTTCCCGTCAACATCATGTGGGATCCGGCGTCAGTCCATTGCACCACAGCGCTCGTTGACGCCGACGGGGGGCCGCCACCGGGGGGGTGAGACTGTGTGGCGAAGGAGTTGCACGTGAACACTCCCGAATCGCTATCCGAAGCGTTGTAGGCAGTCGTCCCGTCCCCTATCCAAACGTACGCAAAGGTCTGAGCAGCCTGGGAGTCGTCAGCCAACCCCAGTAACACGAGTACACATAGAACGCCCGCGAGTTTACGTTCCGTCTTCATTTGATTCACCCTCTTCAGAATGGTTGCCAATGACATGAGAGTACACGCCGATCTGCTCGGTCGAAATCACTCGATGCGTACGTCCACGGGCCGCTCGTGTGCGTTCCGGGTATCGCCGCACGACGGACACCGTCCCCCCTTCCGGAAATGTGCGCACTAATCGTTAATGGCGCTAACGGAAGTCTATCCAAACAGCGTACGTTCGTCAAGTCGTTTTCCCGGGCTCAGGCCTCACCCGGGACAACATCTCATTAAGCGCCTTAACTACTTGGGGGACAGAAAGTTACGAGCGGCGTCCCGTGACCTGCTCCGCGGGCGTTGCTCCGCGTATCACGAGCCCCTCGCCGCCAACCGCCGAGGCGATGACCTTTTTCCAGATGGGCGACGATCCGCTGACGGCGCCGGAATCGGCCGCCACCACCGCGGCGCCGATGAGACCGGCTAATATCGCCGACCGCGCCGGCGATCGTCGAAGCGCCCTGACACATCACCGGCGTGGTACCGTCTTTCCCGCAGCCGTCCCCAGGAGCGACGTTTCGATTCTGCTCCGCCACCGAAACGGCGTCAACAGGCGGAGCGGCAAGTGACCGCAGGAAACGCTCATCCCACACCCGCCGTTCGATTCACGCATCATCCACGCCCCGACCTTCAGAACGCGACCGCGTCCGTAAGCTGACGACCGACGATCAGTTCATGGATCGTCTCGGTCCCCTCGTACGTGATAACGCTTTCCAGATTCAACATGTGCCGGATCGGCGTGCACTCGACCGTAATCCCCGACGCCCCCAGCAGGTCGCGCGCGTCGCGAGCAACGTCCAGCGCCATGCGACAGTTGTTCCACTTCGCCATCGACACCTGACTGTGGTGCATCTCGCCGGCATCCTTCATCCGACCCAGCCGATACGCCAGCAATTGCGCCGTCGTGATTCGACGCGCCATCTCCGCCAGCCGCAACTGCACAGCCTGCTTGTGGCTCAAAGGCGACCCGAACAGCACGCGCACTTTCGAGTATTCAAGCGCCTCGATGAAACAAGCTTCCGCCGCCCCGATCACACCCCAGGAGATCCCATACCGCGCCTGCGTCAGGCAACTTAGCGGCGCCCCCAACCCCTCCGCCCCAGGGAGCCGATTCGCATCGGGGACGCGCACGTTCTCCAGGAACAACTCCGACGTCACCGACGCACGCAAAGAGAACTTCCGTTTGATCTCGCGCGTCGTGTACCCCGGCATGTCCCGCTCTACCACGAACCCGCGCACGCCGTCGTCCGTCGCCGCCCAGATCAGCGCGACGTCCGCGAGGCATCCATTCGTAATCCACATCTTCGCCCCGTTCAGAATCCAATCCCCTCCGTCGCGCCGCGCCGTCGTCTTCATCGTCCCCGGATCGCTGCCCCCGTCCGGCTCCGTCAACCCGAAACACCCGATCGCCTCACCCTTCGCCATCGCCGGAAGCCAACGGTTCTTCTGCTCGTCACTGCCCATCGCGTGAATAGGATACATCACCAGGCTGCTCTGAACCGACGCGAAGCTGCGCATCCCGCTGTCCCCGCGCTCGAGCTCCTGACAAATCAGACCGTAGCAAATCGCGTTGAGTCCGGCGCATTCGTAACCCTCGATCGAGCAGCCGAACAACCCGAGCGCCGCCATCTCCGGAATCAGCTCGCGCGGAAAGTGATCGTTCTCGAAGGACTCGGCAATGATCGGCAATACGCGATCGTCGACGAATCGCGCAACCGCGTCACGAACCTGCCGCTCGTCCTCTGTGAGCAGGTGTTCGATCCGGAAGAAATCAGACGGCGCAATCGGGTCCATGTGGACACTCCCACAAGCCCGCGGACTCCCATCCGCGGGTCTCGATCAAAAGTCAAATTTGACACCCCCCCTACCGTCCCGAATCCACGCCCATAATAGCGCCCAAACGGCTAACTTCGCAACTCACCCACCCGAACGAGGCACTCGGCGAACTCCACAACACCCCCCACCGTCACCGTCCACCGTCACGCCCCACCGTCATTCCGAGCGCAGCGAGGAATCTTGCGGGCACACCATTCCCATCTGGACCTGTCAGACCGCTCCCGACCATGGGGGGCACCCGAAACGCCGGACCACCACGCATGCACCCCACACACGCCGCCTCCACGCGGACGGCGATACCCCCCAACCCCCCGCTACGCAGGGGATTGGCGAACATGTCGACACGGCGGTATCGTGACGCGCGCGATGAACGTCCGGCTGATCCCCGTACCGAAATCCGAGACCCCGCGCGACGGCGTGTTCGATCCCGCCACGGGCGTGACCGTGTGGGCACCGAATCCCTGCGACGACCGCCTCCGTCGAGCCGTCGAACGATTCGCCGACTCGCTCCCGTTCTCTGCCGCCATCGGGACCGCCTCGGACAACCGCCGTGCCAAGCCACCGATCCGGCTGACGCTGCGCCACGAGAACAGCGAGTCACAGCGGTACAGCCTGGACATCACGCCGCGCGACATCCTGATCGCCGCGGACGGGCCAGCGGGCGTGTTCTACGGACTGGTAACCTTGTCGCGAATCGCTGATCTGGAGGGGACGCAATGGCGCTGCCGTTCGATCGAGGACGGTCCCGACCTGACGCTCCGGGGAATGTCATTCGACGTGACCCGCGGCAAGATGCCGACGATGGACACGCTTCTGCGGATCGTGAACCGGCTGGCGGCGGTCAAGATCAACCACCTGCAGTTGTACGTCGAACACACCTTCGACTTCCGTTTCGACCCCGACATCGCGCGCGGTTGCTCGGCGCTGACCCACGATGACATCGCACGTCTGGATGCGTACTGCCGCGACCGTTTCATCGAGCTGACCCCGTCGCTCGCGTGCTTCGGCCACATGGGGAGGATACTGTCCCTGCCGAAATACCAATCGCTGGCCGAGATCCCGTGCGAACGATCCTGGGAGCACCAACCATGGCTCGAACGCCTGCGGGGGCTGACGATCAATCCGCGCGATCCGGAATCGCGTCGTCTGCTCAACAACATGCTGGACGAGTACTTGCCGCTGTTTTCGAACGGCTGGGCGAACGTGTGCGCGGACGAGACACACGACCTCGGGCGCGGGGCGAATCGCTTGTACTGCGAGCGCGCCGGGCGGGGACGATTGTACGTAGACCACCTCAGATTCCTGGCGGACGCTTGCCGCCGACACGGTCGCCGCATGATGTTCTGGGGTGACGTGATTCGATCGTTCCCCGAACTCATCGACGAGTTGCCGCACGACGCGATCGTCCTCGACTGGGGCTACGACGCCGATTCCGAATTCCCGATAACCGCGTCGCCCCACCGCGGCGAACGGAGCGTATGCGTTTGCCCAGGGACCAATGGTTGGAACCGCGTGATCAACGGAATGGCGACGGCGGACGCCAACATTGACAACGCTGTCGCCGCCGCCACGGAACACGCCGCGCGGGGATTGATGGTCACCGACTGGGGCGATCACGGTCATTTCAACTTGCTCGCCTGTTCGATACCCGCCATCGTCCGCGCGGCTGCTCGAGCCTGGAACGCAACCGCTACCGATCCCGCCTCGCTCAACGGATCCATCGAGCGGTGCGTGTTCGGCGCCGACTCCGACGGCGTTCTGTCCGCGCTGCGCGACGTGGGGCGCTTAAGCGATTCGGTACAGACGTGGCCCGCACTATACAAAGCGATCGACGATCCCCAGGGAGCGGCGCGTATCGATCCAAACACCGCACGCGCTCATGGCGACATCGTCGAATCCGCCATGGAGGCGCTCGACGAGTTGCCGGACTCGTCGGACAAGACCGAGTGGCGACTCGCGTGTCGCGGATCAGCGCTCGTCGCGCAAAAAGCCATCCACGCGCACGCCATCGTCGAAGGAAACGCGCCGCCACGCAAAGCGATGTCAGCCCTCGCCGATGACATTGCGGCGTTCGGCGATGATTACGAGGAAGTTTGGCGAGCGCGGAACCGATCCCGGCGTCTGGACGACGTCGTCGCCGCTCTGCGCGCCACCGTCGCCGACATTTCACCGGACCCCATCGACCTTTAGGGGGTATCCCCCAACTCCGCGACATGTGCGGGGAGTCTGCACGCAGAGCCCAACATCATGTGCATATTTGCCGCGCGCGCGGACGAATTCCTCGCGCCAATCCCGCTGTGAATTCCTTTGAAGGATGTACCCCATGGTTTGCCGACGATACGTCCGGTAAGTTCGATTTGTACCGCGATGAGTGCCTTGTCATGTCACTACGAAGGAGGCAAGACCGCAATGCTCGCAACGCAGAAGTCCCGCCGACGCAAGCCGATGTCCGGGGGCGCGAGAATGTCCGCCGCGCCGACCCAAGCCAACCTGCTGAACGAACCGGCGCCCGATGACCGCGTCGCCCCGAGCGAGGGCGACACCCGGCTCTGCATGATGGGACCCGCCGGCGCGATCTTCGAGACCGATTTCGGCGACGCCAAAAGCGGTGATGTATGTTTCAGGATTCTGTGGCTTAACGCGGACGCCAGCGGGTTCATGGATGAAACCAACGGCGATCGCATCCTGTCGGTTCGCTATTGAGTGGGCAGCGGTCGGCAATTGCGGGCGGCGACACGGAGGTCTCGCCCGCGGGTTTTTACTCCCATGTCGATTCCGGCAAGCAGTTCAGCGAAGCGGAGGCGAGGACTCAAATCGTCGCGATACCCTCCCGAAACGCGAACCGCGCCAACGCCACGCGGTCGTGAATGTCCAGCTTCGCCATGATGTTCGATTTGTGGTTGTCCACCGTCTTGGCGCTCAAGTGCATCGTCCTGGCGACATCCTTCACCGCCAGCCCTTGCGCCAAGTACTGAAGCACTTCCATCTCCCGTGCGCTCAACGTCGACAATCGCGAACGCGATGATCGCCCCAACTCGAACCCGTCCTTGCCTGCCACCAGACGAGCCTTAATCTCGTCCGCGAAATGAAAACGGCCGGCCGCGACCGCTTTGATCGCGTCCCGAATCTCCGCGAAGCTCTCGCCCTTCGTCACGTAGCCCCACGCCCGCACCTCCAACGCCTGCTCGATCCAGCCATCGTGCGTGTGGGCGCTCAAGAAGATGACAC
>JAJDDS010000026.1 GCA_029260195.1 Phycisphaerae bacterium | reverse complement strand
ATTCTGATCATCCTCCTTGTTCCTCGCCGCGGGGAGCCCAGTTGCTCCCAGCGTTTGCGAGGCAACGCTACAGGAAATCACAGCCCCAAAAGTGGCCATAATTTCCGGAAAAGAGGTGGCCAGAATTTCCGGAACCCGCAGGAGTGAAATCGGGCTAACAACGGCATGCAGCTGACGGCGCTACGCGCCGCCGCTGATCGCCAAGCCGTTCCCGGCGTCCGTAGATCTGGCTCACCGAGGTGTTCGGGTCGAGGATCGGCTTGTCCAGGGAGCGGCGTTGGCCAGCGCGATCAATCCACTTCCCCGGCACGTCCATCAAGGACTTCAGGTTCTTGCCGGTCGTCAGAATCTCGGTCGTGATCTTCGGTCCAAGGAACTCGGGGTTGAGCTTGCCATGGTCGGTTGGGTCGATAACATGACTGCGGCGATGCGCGTGGAAGAACGACAATCATACGGGCTGCGCGGGAGGTGCCCGTCGACGGGCGTCTTCGAGTTGATCTGCGGATGCATGTTCGCGGGGAAGACCGAACGCCTTATCGATCACGTTCACGCCCGCCATGCCAAGCGCGTCCAGGTCTTCAAACACGCCGTCGACGATCGCTATCACCCCACCCGCGTCGTCAGTCACAACGGGCGATCCTGCGAGGCGTCGCCGATCCTGCGGGCTTCCAAATCGCTGAAAACTCTGCGGGGCGACACAGACCTCGTAGCCATCGACGAGGGGCACTTCTTCGGCGACAACCTGCCCGATGTGTGCGCCGCTATTCTGCGACGCGGCGCTGACGTGGTGGTGGCTGCCCTGGACAACGACAGTTGGGGATGTCCCTTCCCAATGATCGACGCCCTTCGAAACCTCGCCGACGTGGTCAGCGTGAAAACGTCCGTCTGCGCGAAATGCAGCCGTCCAGCCACACGTACCCAACGTCTCACCCCCATCACCGACAACAGATTCGTCGGCGGGGCTGAGAGCTTCGAGCCACGATGCGTTCAGTGCTGGACGCCGCCCCCCGCGTCCCCCGGCCAGATCACCCGCGACGCGTCGAACACCGGCCCCTGGGTGCAGCACAGCTCGTAGCGCCACCCGTCCACCGCGCCGTCATCCCGAACCGCGACCACACACGATTGGCACGTCCCCGTTCCGCAGGCCATCGACCGCTCCATGCAGACGTGACACTCAATCGAACGGTCCATGCAGAACCGCGCGACAGCCCGCATCATGATCTCCGGACCACACGTGTAGACGACCAAGTCGCTCGCGTCCGGCTGCGTCTCCTCGAAATACGTTGCCATGGCTGCGGCTGCGTGACCGCGATAGCCTAGTGATCCGTTATCCGTGCTGATGACCACCGGCGTGCTGGACACCGCGAATTCGCTCGCCACCGGCGCAGCCTGCGTTGCATCCGTCGATAGCGCATCGCGATCGGTGATCGTCAGCGCCAGAAGGTCGGCACTGCGCGCTCCGGCGAACGCAACGCGCTCGCGATTCGCAGCCGCCAGCGCCTCCGCCAGCCACAACATCGGTGGCAGCCCCACGCCTCCGCCGATCATCCAGGCGTGTGCCTTGGTGTGGCTGATGGGGAACGCGTTCCCGGCGGGGCCGATGACGCTGACTCCGTCCCCCGCGCGTAGCGATGACAACCACGTCGTCGCCGTCCCGACAACCCTGTAAATAATGTCAATCTCACAGCCGTCGCCCGCGTTTCTCAAGTCGGCGATGCTGAACGCGCGGCGAAGAAGCGGGGTCGTCGTGCAGCTCGTGCCCATCGCCTGGGCTTCGTCGCGCGCTCCGTCGGGCGGCGTCGCGTGTCCCGGTGGCGCGATGTGGAGAAACTGGCCCGGCCGGGCTCCGTGGATGTCGATGCCCGCAAGCGCGAGGCGATAGTGTTCGCGACACAACGAGGTGTTGCGAACGACGCGTGCGTCGAACAGTCGCGGTCGAACGATTGGCGTTTCAATGCGGTTCATCGGATCGACGCGGACTCATCCGGGAGCCCGGATAAAAAACTTCCGGGATTGGCCAAGATCAACCAAACCCGGAAGTCCGCCACGGCAAAAAGCCGCATATCTAGCAGGTGAGCCACCTTTCGCATTAAGCAAACCGGCGTTTCCCGGCTCGACAGGACTCTATCACGCGCCCCTGAGAGTGTCAATGCGAGGCACGGGAATCTGGGCAATATGGGCTATGCAGTGTAACTTATTGTCCGCAATGGACTTATGTCGGGCGTGGACCGCGCAATTCGACCGTGTGGCGCGGGTCCGACCCCAGGCTGGATCTCCGATGTCGCGCGTCGCCGACATCATCGACGGTGACGGCATCACGGCCAATGACAACCCGTAAACCACTGCAAAATATGAACTTAACACGACGCGTACGAGGTCAGGACCTCGCGTGGGTTCGTTTGGCGCCGGGGCGCCGTCGGCGTGGCAAAAGCGCCAGAATCAGCAGCGCCAGCGTGCTGGGCTCGGGGGTGACGGCGTACTCGATGTGGAAGTGGAACGGTTCCAGAAATCCCTGGGGCGCCGGCAATCCGGGCGGGACAACTTGGCCAAGTTCCTCGAGGTTTTGGAGCATCGTGTAGGGGATGGTAACGCTCAGAGCCAACGACGTGGTGCCGTTTCCGGTCACCGTCGCGCCGAGGTCGCCCAATGTGAAATTCGCCACCGGGAAGGTGCTGAAGATTCCGCCAGCCAGAAAATCATTGGAATCCCGAAACGGATCCGTCTGGGTGTGGTGGTTGTGAAGATTGATGTAGGGGTTGCCGAGCTGGTCGGCTTGCTCCGGGTTCCACAACGCGTGCAGCATCATGGTGCTGGGATCGATGGTGGCGGGTGTTGCGAACTCGATGGAGCCGACCTCGATGGTGATTCCACCACCCTCGACCAGGTCGGGGAAGAAATCCTGCCCGATGTCGGTGGGGACGTTCTTGAAGAAGGCGTGCGTGACCAGTGTTTCGTCGCCCCCGAGCACACCCGCGAAGATCGGATTGCTGTTGGCGAGAAAGGTGCGTCGCCCGAAGGAGTCGATCGAGTTGAACGCGCGGATGTTTGGTGCGGCACCCAGGACGGTCGAGTTACCCGGTCCCGTGGCGTCGTCGAGGTACGCGCGGTCCCCTGAGAAGCTGACCGGTCCCGCCGTCGTATCGTAGCCGACGGTGACCGTGCTCGTTCCGATGGGAATCGGACCCGCTGCCGAAGCCTTGGTAACGCCCAGAAGCGCCACGAAAACGGCGCACGTTGATTTCAAGAACACACAATTCGCGGCGCGAACACGCGCTGTCATCCCAATCATCTCTCTGCCTCCCTCGCCTCCCGCGAGTTTCTCTCCGAATCGGCGACGGGCTCTCTTGCGATCACCTCACCGGGTGATCCGCCGCCGGAAATAGCCCAAACTCCCAACTGTTGTACCGCATCGAGGCTCCGCGATTCAAGGGCAATGCCCAAAAACCGTCTCATTCGCCGAAGCGAGTCTGAAACGCTCCGAAATCCTGGCCGTCGACATCAGCGTCGGCGTCGAAATCAAAGTGGACGCAATCCGGATCGACGAACGGCTCGTTGGGCCCTCCCGCGCATCTGGAGTAGTCGGAGAAGTCGTCCAGGTCCACATCTCCGTCGCCATCGGCGTCACCAGTGGCGAACGGGCCCAGCGTGACGGTCTCACTCGCCATCAGAACCGGCGGCGACTTCCCGGTCAGCTCCCACTGTTCGTAGAGGACATCGCCGGCATCGTTCGTGATGTTCTCGTCACGCAGGAACGTGATGAACTCTTTGCTGGCTGATTGGTAGTAGAGATTGACCGCCACCGACGTCGCGTCCGGCGCCAGGGCGTACGCCGTGTCGCTCCAGTGTTGACCGTCGGCGTATGCAGCCCCGATCGGTGCGGACTGGATCGCCTCGAAGGCGTCGTTTGTAAACCCTCGCGGCGGTATGCGATTGTCGAACATGACGACATTGTTCAGCGCAAAGTGCAGACCTTCGCCCTCGGGGACGCCCGTCGCAGCGGCTACATCCGCATCAAGCCCAAGTCGGATTTCGTAGACCCGTGTGTCGTTCGTGGTCAGGTCGGCGGTGAGCACGTTGTAGTGTCCGCGCTCCTCGATCATCGCACCGTCGCCGTCGAACTGTTGGACGTTAATCCACATGCGTCGGCCTTCCGGGTATCCGGACGGCAGCTTGTGCCCGGTCTCGTTGACGACGCGCACGTCGAGATGGGCGCCGGTTTGCGTCGCCTCGAGGGTGCTCGCTCGCTGCAGCATCGAGATGGCAGCCGCCTTGCCGGCCTGCATGTGATCCGGATTCAGATTGTCGTCCGGGTAGAGATTCAGCACCATATCTTGCGCCCACGCGTTTCCGCCAGCCAACTCGTGCATACCCAGGTCGTCTCGGATCGGCGCGTCCGGCTGATTACAGCCCTTTCCGGTGGTCTTGGGCATGTGACAATCCTGACAGGTTCTGACCACGGTGATGTTGCCCCCAAAACGCCCACCCATATCGACGCCTTGCGCCGCGAAGTCGCTATGAAGCCATTCACTGAATGTCCGCTCAAGCGGGAACATGTCGTACTTGTCTGCTGTCGGGTGGGCCTCGTCGAGTGGGGTTAGAACGTAGGTGTCGTCCGCTTGTCGCAGAAAGACCGGGTTACTGACATCGTGACACGTTCCGCAGATCCTTGCATCGCGAAGGAACGGCGAGTCGACCCAGGAGTGCCCGGGAAGAAACGCATCGTCGTAGGGTCCGCGCCGCAAGTCGTTCGGGTCCAGCACGAAGTTCCCACCGCCCGGACTCGCGGGGAGCGGATCGATGTCCGCCAGGATTCCCTCGTCGATCGGCGGGCTTTTCCCGGGCGTGAACACGGGGTCCACCAGACGGTGACAGACGCTGCAACTGACCCCGTCGCGATCGACGCTGATCAGCGCCGAACCGTCGGTCGGTTCCGACCGTCCCGAAATCCAACCACCCGGCGTGTGGCAGCGCAGGCACAGATCACCCGCAAAGGAAGCGTCCTGATTGGCGATGGCAAGACTCGCAAAGAACAGCGGGTCGCGCGCGGCTTGCGCCATCATGCTCCCCTGCCAACTCGAGTAAATCCAAAGGTCCGTCTCGTCGTCGAACTCGTGACAGGTCTTGCAGTTGTTACTGCTGATGAACGACTCGTAGACCACGCCGCCGGTCGGTTGGGATCCGGGCTGAAAGAAGTCTAGAAGCGTGGTTGGTACCGGCAGGGGCAGCATGGTCCCGGCTGACACGACAGCCACGCAGCAGGCCATCGCCGCCCATATCCATCGAGGCTTTCGTTTGGTCATTGACGTTCCCTCTCCGCGCCAGCGACGACGACCGCCGCTCGACGAATTCCCCCCGTCCTGCCCCCCTATCCACCGTCGCCCGGCGGTGGAAAAGCCTGGCCGGTGAATGCCGCGTCATAGCCAGTGAAATCGTCGAGATCGATGTCCTGGTCGAGGTCGGCATCGAACGTTGAGCACCCGATGGCCAGAAAAAACGGCACCTCGTCGGCCGGCCCCGTGTAGCAGGTCTGCATCCATCCGTAGTCCACAAGGTCCACGTCCGCGTCGGCGTCGTAGTCGTATTGCAGGAGCGGCAGGATGTCCTCTTCCTGGAAGATGACGTTCGGCGGGACGATGGTCGATTGACCGAAGACCGAATGCACCAAGTTCTCGCCCGCCGGCCATGGCAGACCGCCCGGGTGATAGCTGTACAACTCAATCCCCGCACGCTCGGTCGGTGGGACATTCTGCGCTTGGGGATCGTAGCGATTGAAGTAGGAGATTTCGATCGGAAACAAGCCTGCCGCCTGGACGATCGAGTTCTCATGGAAGAACCCGTTGTCGGGGTTGACGACCGGGATACGGTAGACGGTATCGACGATGCGTGTTCGATACCCGTCGTATCCCATCGAGCCGAACTCGACCCACACGGGCAGGCCCGCGCCGCCGAAGCTGACGTCGTCGGTCAGCGCCACGCGCAGATATCCGCTGAACCGCAGAAAGAAGTGGCCGAAGGGTTCGTTAAGTTTCGAGGGATCGGATACGTCGTAAATGTAGTCGTTGAGAAAATCGCCGATGGTCGCGAAGTTCGCATCCAAGTCGACCGCCAGCGGTCCGGCGGGGAAGTCGATCCAATCCGTGCGAAAGGTGAAGTCGGGCGATTGAAACGCGACGTAGGATTCGACCGCGAGCAAGTGAATCGCCGACTCGTCTGGGATGTTCAGAAACGCCTCGGCGGACCAGCCGGTGCCTTCGGTCGGCGGATACGCCCCGACGCGATAGAACTCGAAGATAAAGACGTGTGCCCGCGCGCGCTCCACACCGACGGCGAGCACGGCGGCGCACAACAAGAGGGTCCCGGCGGTTGCCTGCCGTGTAGCGACTTTTCGCATCATCTCTCGAATACCCGCCTCCGCGACGGCGCACCTCCGCAAAGCCCGCGCTGCCTATTCTAGCGGGGTTGCCACCAGAATCCTAATTCACCCTGGCTGCAATTCGTGCCATGGTCCGTCGTCCGAATAGGTGCGGTATTCGGTCCTTTCGGACGGTGGGCTGGACCGACACTTGTTTCGGTGCATGATGCGGGTGAACGGTTCACCAACGGCAAATGGGTGGGCTGGAATCCCGCACGCGTAATGACGACGTCCGAGGGGGCATCGAGTGTATCCCCGGTGAAGATACGCGCCGGCGGGGTCCGGTTATGGTACTTTCCAATGCGAGTCCGATTCGCCTTCGGGCGAAATGCCTCTGGAACGCCGGGCCCCGCCCCGTTTTGCGCCTCGCGCGATCGTCGAACCCGTCCGCTGTCCGCGCCGGAGTTAGCGCGACTCGATCTGCTGGATCTCGATTTCCAGTCCCCGTATCACGTCCATGATTGCGAACGCGATGTCGCCGATGGCTGCGTCCTTCAGGGATGAAGTCGCAAGTGCGATGCGCGCCGGGCTGCAATCCGACTCGTGCAACGCCGCGTCAAAATCCACCCATTGGTCGCCGATGTGAAACTGGGTCCACATGTGAAACCCGAACACGTTCTTGACACCGACGAAGCTCGGCACGTAGGCGAGGCCGACGACCACGCGCGACGGAATGCCCCGTGACCTGCCGAGCGCCGCCAGCAGCACGGCGTGTTCGGTGCAATCCCCCTCGCGATTGCGGCACACCTCGCTCGCCGTGGCGAAGCCTATGTTCAGGTTCTTATCCTTGATGGCGCGGCTGACGTACACGCGGAGTTTGTCCGCCATGGCGTACGGTCTGGTTTCGGTCCCGACAGCGTCCCGCGACATGCGCACGATTTGGTCGTCCTGCGTATTGAGCGATGGACTGGACGCGAGGAACTCTTCAGGCAGCCCCGCCGCCGCGACGTTTTCGATGCTCTTGAGCGTTTTCTGATCCAGCCGGGTGACTTCGACGATCGCGGTCCGCTCGGTTCGTTCGCCGGGCGTCTGCATGGACGTGGTTGGAAGCGTCGGCACCTTCGCGCCGTCGCTCGAGACGCGCAGCCTGTATCGGATTCTCATGGCGGTATTGCGGTCGATCTTTCGGTCGATCTTGACCAGCGTGTCCATGAAGAACTCGGGCGGATTGAAATCGTTGATGGCGTGTGCCTTGCTGGTCGCGATCATCGCCATGTTGAATCCGGCGAAGCTCGTTTCCGCCCGCATCACCTGTCCGGCGTCGTCGACGTAGGAGACCGAGTCGATCGCGCCCTGCCCCATTTGCAGAGTGGTCGTCACTCTGATCGCATCCCGCGCTTTGGTGTCGTGGTTGATCTTCACGCGATCGCCGACGACGACTTTCGCCTTCAAAGCGCCATCCGTCCGCATCGAAGGCTCGTACACGTCGATTTCGTAGGTCGTCCCCGGCGCAAACCCTTGTTCGATGCTCGCCCGAAACGTTCCCCAAGCCATCTTCGCATTCTCGGGCAGTTCTTGCGTCCTTTTGGTGTCAAAACCGAATTGGGTACTGACGAGGATCACGTCTCCGTTTTCGACGCGGCCGCGGGTCGCCAACTCGGTCGTGCCCATTTTCTGGATGTTCTCAAACGACCGGGGCAGGCCTTCGAGACTCTCATGCGTCGTGCGCAGCAACGTAACCTCGATCGTGTCCTTCGCCCGGCCGAGCTTGAAGTAGGTTAGCGATCGCGTGGTGATTTCGCCCACCTCGCGGGACATGGTCGTGTGTGCGTATCCCGCCTTCTGCCCGGACAGCTCAACGATCATCCACTCATCGCTGAACGTCCCCTGCGGCGGGTCGAGGTAGTTGATCGGCGCGTCGCCCGCCGTCGCGGCGGCGGCGCACAGACACCATAGCCCCCAGGCTGCGCAGGAACGCCTGAACATGTCGGTTCTCCGGCCGGTTACGCGTGAAAGAAGCGTTTGATTGCGTAGGTCGTCGCAGCCCGTCCAGCCTTGGCGATCGATTGGACGAGCGGGATGTTCTTCGGACAGACCTTGACGCAGTTCTGGGCGTTCCCGCAGTCGGCGATTCCGCCCGCCCCGGCAATGACCGCCATGCGCTTGTCGGCGTCGAATCGTCCGATCGGATGCTCGTTGAACAGAACGCCCTGGCTGATCGCCGCCGGTCCGATGAAATCCGACTTGTCGTTGAACTGGGGACAGGCGTCGACGCAACATCCACATGTCATGCATGTCGTCAACGGGTAGGCTGCCTCTTGAGCGTCCTGTGAGATTTGCGGTCCGGCACCGCGATCGAAGTATCCGTCGACCGGCACCCACGCTCGAACGCGCCGGAGCGACTCGAACATCCGCGAGCGATCCACCTGTAGATCCCGGACGACCGGGAACTTGCTCATGGGCTCCAGCGTGATTTGGTCGGGCTGATCTTCGAGCAGACGATCCACCAGGGCGGTACACGCCTGGCGCACCCTGCCATTGATGCGCATGGTGCAGGCGCCGCAGACCTCTTCGAGGCAGTTGGCGTCGTACGCCACCGGCGCCGTGTGTTTCCCATCGACCGTCACCGGGTGGGCTGCGATCCACTGCAGCGCCGTGGTGATGTTCATCCCCGGTTCGTGCGCGACGGCGTACTTCTCCCAGCGCGAACCTCCGTGGGGCTTATCCTGTCTTTTGACGGCGATGGTTACGGTTTCCGACATACGTCAGTATCCCATTTCGTTTTCAATGCTCGCGCTGCGATGCCTACGCGCTCGTGACCGCCTCTTTGCCGGACTCCGTCGCCGATTTGCCCGGTCCTCCGCCCGCCAGCCGCTCCCGCCAAACGTCCTCGATGATTTCCGCCCCCTTCAACCCGTACGTCCGTGGCCGCGGCGGGATCAACGACGTATCGACAGCCTCATAGCTGAACTTCGGTCCGTCCGGCGTGAACTCGGCGATGGTCGATTTCAACCACTTCTCATTCTTGACCGCGAACGCGTCGCACCATTCGTTCGCCTGCCGCCGCATCCCCGCCGCGTCGTCGGCGTCGGGCGGTCTGATCTGAAACGCCGGCTTGTAGTGTGCGCCGCGACATTCGTCGCGTTGCAACGCGCCCTGAGCGATCACCCGCGCCAGTACGATCATGTCATCCAGCGCTCGCGTGAAGCTCAGGTTCTGATTGGTCCAGCGGCCTTGATCGGTCAGGGCTGCTCTGGCGTAACGATCCTCGATCTCCTCGATCTTGGACAGCGTCTCTTCGACCTGCTTGTTCTCACGGACGACGGTGACATTGCGCGTCATCACGTCCCCCAACTCCTGATGCAGCAGGTACGGATTCTCATCGCCGGCCCGTTTGATGAGTGCCTCCATCGCCTCACGATGACGATCAACCTCGCCGTCGAACAGCGACGCCGGGAAGTCGTCAGCCGACCCGCCGCCTGCGGACGCCATGTAGTTCTGCATGCACGGCGCCACAAACATCCCCGAGAAAATGCAACTCAGCAGTGAGTTCGCGCCGAGACGATTCCCGCCGTGATACTGATAGTCGGCTTCACCGATCACGAACAATCCCGGCACGTTGCTCTGGTGGTTTCGCGGCGATCCGCTCAGCATCCCGCCGGAATTCTCGTCCTTCTCGAAATCGCACCACAGCCCCCCCATCGTGTAATGCACGCCCGGGAAGATCTTCATCGGCGTGACGCGCGGGTCCGTCGCCTGGAATTTCTCGTAGATTTCGAGGATGCCCTCGAGCTTTCGGTGTGTCTCCGACGGCAGGTGCGTCAGGTCGAGATACACGCACAGGCGCCCTTCTTCGACGCTGAGCTTGTGGTTCACGCAGATGTCGAAAATCTCCCGCGTGGCGATGTCGCGCGGGACCAGGTTGCCGTACTTGGGGTATCGCTCTTCGAGGAAATAGTAGCGATCCGCTTCGGGAATTGAACGGGGATCACGACTGTCCTGCGGCTTGCGCGGCACCCATACGCGACCGCCCTCGCCGCGGGCGCTCTCGCTCATCAGTCGTAGCTTGTCCGTCCCCGGTATGGCTGTCGGATGCACCTGGATGAACTCGCCGTTGGCGTACTTCACGCCGGCTTTGTACGCACGACCCGCCGCTCCGCCGGTGCAGATCATCGACATGGTACTGCGACCGTAGATCAGCCCGCACCCGCCGTGCGCCATCACTACCGCGCCCGCTCGGAATGCCCGAATCTCCATGCTGAACATATCCTGCGCCACAACCCCCCGACACATGCCGTTGTCGTCCAGGATCGGACCCAGGAATTCCCAATACTCGTACTTGTCGATCAACCCGTCGGCTTCCCACCGGCGACACTGCTCATCCAGGGCGTAAATCAACTGCTGCCCGGTCGTCGCCCCGGCGAACGCCGTCCGCTTGTACATCGTCCCGCCGAACCGCCGCTGATCTCGGTGCCCTTCCGACGTCCGGTTGAACGTCACCCCCAGCCGGTCCATCAGGTCGATGATCCTCGGCCCCCAGTCGCACATTTCCTTCACCGGGGGCTGATGCTGCAGGAAGTCGCCGCCGTACACCGTGTCGTCGAGATGCAACCACTCGCTGTCGCCCAACTCGCGGGTGGCTGTGTTGACCGAATTGATCCCCCCCTGTGCGCAGACACTGTGCGACCGCTTGACCGGCACCATGCTGATCAGGTCGACGTGGACCCCCGCCTCCGCCAGGCGCATGGCAGCCGCCAGCCCCGCCAGTCCACCCCCCACCACAACGACGCGCTCGGTACCGTTTGCCATGATGCTCACTCAGGATCGTTTGCGGCTGTCAATACGGACGCCGACGACGACGCACCGTCCACCTTTACCACCGAAGAGGACGCATCCCCCTCGAACTCGCGGAACGCCTTGACGGAACTCAAACCCACGATCGATAGCACGATTCCGAACACCGCACACGCGTAACCCGACGCACGTTGCGACGACGGGCCGATCGTCACGCCCCATGTGATGAGCGACGTCCATATTCCATTGGCGAGGTGGTAGACCGTCGACAGGACGCCAATCGCGTACAGAATCGAAACCGGGACCCCGAACAGCGTCTGCCGGATCGCGTCCGCCGCCGTGGCGGCTGCGTGGTCGTGCGGCTCGAAAAAACCGCCGCCCAATCCCGCCCCCAGCCAATGCATGTGCCACAAGTGGTACAGCATGAAGACGGCAGCGATACCGCCGGTCACGCGCTGGAAGGTGTAGCGCACGTTTCCGCCGTACTTGTAAGTGCCAACATTTGACACTCCGCTGAACCAGATTTGAAGCCCCAGCAGCGCGTGGAACAGGATCGGCAGGAAGATCCCGACGATCTCGACCGGGACCAGCATCGGCCCCAGCGCGTGAATCCGATCAACCTGTTTCTGGAACTCCGCCCCACCCGCGTTGATCGAGGCGTTGATCGAGAGGTGTACGCATAGGAACACCCCGACCGGCACCAGCCCCGACAGCGAGTGCAACCGGCGGATAAGAAAATGATGACGCTCGACAAACGACTCCAAATCCGATCCACCCTGCGCCACGCCTCAACCGTCCTTTCTCACCGGACCCCGCGCTCGTGCGACAAGACGTGTCATGCCGACTCGCCGTGTCATCCCGAGCAAACCGAGGAATCTCGCCGCAGACGAATCCGCCACGCCATCCTCGTCGCGGGTCCGCTGCCCCCTCACCACCCGACCGCTAGCCACAGGGCTCCT
>JAJDDS010000250.1 GCA_029260195.1 Phycisphaerae bacterium | reverse complement strand
GCCCCGGGGCGCGGGGGATGCGGTCGTGTGCCTCCAAGGACGAACCTCAATCGCGATGTGGGGGTGGCCGATATCAATGCACGAAGGCTGCAGAGATGGGAGCGCCGCGCATGTCACGAGTCATTACCTACAGATTTGGATTCTCCGGGGTTTCGACGAAGGAGTTCCGGGTCGAGTTGGAGACGCCGGCGCTGCGGATGGTCGCTGTCGATCACACCGAATCTCCCGCATGGGTGGATCTGAAGTGTGAGCAATGCCCGAACTGTCCGCTCACGGAGGACGAACACCCGCGCTGCCCGGTCGCGCTCAACGTCGCGCCGGTACTCAGCGCGCTCAACGAATCGGTGTCGTATGAGGACGTCAAGACGACGGTCATCACGGAGGATCGCGAGTACGTGAAACAGTGCCCGCTGCAGACGGGTCTGAGTTCGCTGATCGGGCTAATGATGGCGACGAGCGGGTGCCCGGTTCTGGATCGGCTTCGTCCGATGGCGTACACGCACTTGCCGTTCTGCAAGGGAGAGGAGACGACACATCGGGCGATCACGACGTATCTTCTGTCGCAGTACATCCGCCAGCGCCAGGGGCACGAGGTTGATTGGGAGTTCGACCGATTGCTGGAGACGTACGAGGATGTGCGAACTGTCAACCGCGCGTTCGCGGGGCGGATACGCACGATGTGCGGCGAGGACGCGGGGGTGAACGCGGTGGTCATCCTCGATACGTTCGCCAGCCTGGCGTCGTTTGCGTTGCACCAGGAGTGGTGGAAGGAGTTCGAGCCACTGTGCGCCCCGAGTCCGGATGCCGCCGCGCGCTCGCGCGAACCATCGATCCTCGGCATGTCAACTTAGCTGCCGCGCGCTCGCGTCCGGGGCGCCTCCGGATCGGCGTGTGGACCACGCATCGGACCCGTCGTAGAATGACCGTGGCTGGCGGACGCTCGCTGGTCGACGGACAGGGTATTGCGACGGCGAAGATATGGCGGGGCGAGATTTCTACGACATTTTGGGTGTCAGCCGTGCGGCTTCTGACGACGAGATTCGGAAGGCGTATCGTCGGTCGGCAAAGCGTTATCACCCCGATCGTAACGCGGGGGACGCCTCGGCGGAAGCGAAGTTCAAGAGTATTCAAGAGGCGTATGAGGTTCTGAGCGACAAATCGAAACGTGCCCAGTATGACCAGTTCGGACGGGCGGGGGTGGGGCAGTTCGTCGATACGGGACGCGGCAAGGAGTATGCTTGGGGGGGCGGATCCCATATCAACGTGGACGAACTCGAAGATCTCTTCGCGGCGTTCGGGCAGGGCGGGCAAGGCGGCGACCGCGCGAGCATTTTCGACCAGTTTCTCGGTGGTGGACGTCGCCGCCAGAACGCCGCGGCTGCGGCACGGGCTACGGCGGGGCGTCGTCCATCGCGACGTGGTCAGGATGTCGAGCGACGGGTTCGCCTGACATTCGAGCAGGCGGTTCGCGGGGCGACGGTGGCGATCGATCGGTCCGTCACCGGCAAGAAACACGAGTCGCTTTCCGTCAAGATTCCGCCTAATGTGCAAAACGACCAGCGGATTCGCCTTCGCGGACAGGGTGTGCCGGGGCGCGGCGGTCCGGCCGGTGATTTGTACATCGTCTGCGACGTGGCGCCGCATCCTTACTTCCGGCGGGAGGGCTGGGATATTCTGGTTGACGTTCCGTTGTCCGTGACCGAAGCTCTGATGGGCTGCAAGGTGGACGTCCCAACGCTGCACGGTGTGATGACGGTGACGTTCCCGCCATGCATGTCCAGCGGCGCGAAGCTGCGCCTTCGGGGCAAGGGCGCGGTCGCGGAGGGGCGGGCGCCGGGCGATCAGCACGTCGTCGTGCGGATTGTCACCCCGAGCGAGTTGAGCGAAGCTCAGATGTTGGCTGCGGGAAAGCTGGCGGAAGAGTTGACGGAGGATCCCCGAAGCGGCGTCGCATGGGGTAAGTCGGAGGCGACTGCGTGACCTGGGAAAGCGGATCGACGGATCAGCAGCGGCTCCGCGCGGGATACGCGGTGCTGAGCATCGGGTTGATGGTCCTCGTCTTCGCGTGGGGGATGGCGGTGTGGCGCGGTCCGCAGGGTGAGGGAGCGGTAGCGGTTCGACACGAGAAGCTCGACCCACCCGAGCCGGATCGGATTCTCCCGGTGGTTGGAGCGGGGATGGTGCTGTCGGGAGTTTGCCTGGTGGGGGTGCTGGCGTTGAGCGTGGTCGCGTTTCTGCGTATCAGCCGGCGCTATCGCGATCAGATTCTGCGTCCTCCGGCGCGCCCGTCGCAGACTGCCGGCGTGTGGGAGATGCATCAAGTCCCGGACGATCTCGATGAGGACGGCGGTGGGGACGAGGGTGACGCGCCCTGACAGTCCGCTGCTGACGGATTTAGAAAGCTGGGCGGTTCCGGGATCGATCCATGAATCTCGAAGGACGTTGTGTATTGGTGACCGGTGGGGCACGTCGTGTTGGCCGGGCGATCGGATTGGAACTTGCCCGCGCGGGGTGCGACGTCGCCATCCACTATCACACGTCTGAAACGTCAGCCGACTCGCTCGCGGAAGAGATCGAGGAGTTGGGGCGACGTTGCCATTTGGTTCGGGGTGATTTGGCGCGGGCGTCGAGCTGGTCGGAGGTGATCGCGGAGACGGTGCGCGGGTTGGGTCGGCTGGACTGTTTGATCAACAACGCTTCGCGGTTCACGCCGTCGTCGCTGGACGCGTTCGACGCGGACTGCTTCGCGCGGACGTTTCAGATAAACGTGACGGCTGTCGCGGGGTTGTGTCACCATGCTGCGCCGCATCTGCGCGATGTGTCGGGGTGCGTGGTGAACCTGGCGGACGTCTCGGCGGATCGCCCTTGGAGCGGTCATCTGGCGTATTGCGCGTCGAAGGCGGCTGTGGTGAATCTGACGCGTTCGCTGGCGAAGGCGCTGGCGCCGGGGGTACGTGTGAACGCGGTGGCGCCGGGCATCGCGGTGTTTCCGGAGGATTACGACGAAGCCATGCGGGCGAACCTGGTGGCTGCGGTGCCGATGCGCCGGCCGGGAACTGTGGACGAAGTGGCGCGGGTGGTGCGGTTTCTGTGCGGGGAGGCGGACTACATGACCGGGCAGGTGGTGAACGTCGACGGGGGGCGTTCGATCAGCCTCGGGGGCTGAGGCGCGGCGCCCGGACTGTCAGCGGTTCGGTCACACGAACTCGGCGGGAGGGGTGTCACATTCTGACAGCGGGGGAAAACACCATGGCGATCGCCGGAGCATTCGTATACTAGCGATCTGCGCGGCCCGTTCTACTGCGGGAGTCTGCGATGCAATACCGTGTCGCGTTCGTCGGTCCGGTTGAGTGGCTGATGTCGAATCGGGTGGGCGCGGTTCGTCGGGATCGACGGGTCGTGACGTCCGGAGTTTTATCACACGAGGGCCTCAATGTCTCGTCGCTGGCGTGGGATACTGAGATCATACTCGTGCATATCGGAGACGACCTGGATCGCGGCTTGGGTGTGATCAAATCGGCGCGCGGCCGGCGTCCGAGTGCGCGTGCGATCGCGGTGACGCGGACAGACGACGAGGATCTGTTTTTCCGGTTGATCGCGCACGGAGCCTGGGGGTGGATCGGGTCGGCAGGAGATCCGTCGGCGCATGTCGCGTCGATCGCGCGGGTGGGGGCGGGGATGCTGGACTATCCGCCGGACGTGCTCCATCGCATAGAGACCAAACGGGGTCGGATGCGGCTTCTACCGCGCGCGACAGGCTGAGGTGGACACGTGTGATTCCGACGTCGCGGCGTCGCGGTTGGCGCTGCGGCGGCCACGAGGGTGTGGATACGGACGGGGCTCACCGGTGCGTGTACCGGCGACACCGGGTCGCGTCGACAATCGGCCCTACGGGCAGGCTGGGCACGTGTCGTCCACGATGGCGCTGGCCGGATTGCAAAGCGACTGGATCAGTGAGATCGATCCGTTGGTGTTGCCCTCCACACAAATCGGAAGTTTATCGCCATCAGCGTGACAGCCAACCACGGTAATGTCTCCATTCAAGTGGCCAGAGTGAGGAGGGGCTCCACCATTGTCGTTGATCTGGATGCACCCGTCGAAGTCGATCGACGACAGTGGCGGCAGCGTGACGGTCGAACCGACCCAGATGTCCCCGTCG
>JAJDDS010000249.1 GCA_029260195.1 Phycisphaerae bacterium | reverse complement strand
CGTCGTGTCCGTATGCGTCACCGTGCCGTCGGCGTTGCACGTGTCAGTAGTACAAACGTACGAATCGTCGATGAGTGTTAGCGCTCCGGTCAACGGGTCGCAGCATTGGCCGGCCGGCGTCGTGTCCGTATGCGTCACCGTACCGTCGGCGTTGCACGTGTCAGTAGTACAAACGTCCGAATCGTCGATGAGTGTTAGCGCTCCGGTCAACGGGTCGCAGCATTGGCCGGCCGGCGTCGTGTCCGTATGCGTCACCGTACCATCAGCATTGCACGTGTCGGTCGTGCAGGCGTCGCCATCGTCGATCGGCGTGAGCACTCCCGTCAGCGGGTCGCAGCATTGGCCGGCGGGCGTCGTGTCCGTATGCGTCACCGTACCATCAGCATTGCACGTGTCGGTGGTGCAGACGTCACCGTCATCGATCGGCGTGAGCCCTCCAGTCAACGGGTCACAGCATTGGTCGGGGGCTGTCTTCGTTCCTGCGCAGACTCCCGCCCCATCGCAGACGTCCGTTGTGGAGCACAAGTTGCCGTCGTCGCAAGTGGAACCGGCGATCTCGAATGTGCATGTGGCTGAGCAGCAATCGCCGCCGACGGTGTTACCGTCGTCGCAATCCTCGCCGACATCTTGCGTACCGTCACCACAGACGCCGACGGCGGCCAACTCCCATTCCACCGTCTCCCATGCAAAATTGGCCGGATTGGCCCCGAAGTTGTCCCGATCCGCCACGACACCGTTGTTGGTCCCATTGATGCCGACCTTGATCTGCGCGGAGGAGTTGTCCGAGCTCCCGGTGCCGGGGCTGCCGCCAGCTGCGGAAGCGTGATCGCGCATCGGGGACCACGCCATGCTCGCGTTCGGGTCCACCGCGGCATGGCTGGCCACCAGCTGCGTGTCAGCGGTGGTGAAGTCGAGCAGGCCACGATACACGTTGGCGGTCCCGGAGAGCTCAACGACGAAGTAGCTGATGTCGATCGAGTCCGTGGTGGCATTGCGAATCGCCCGAACCGTTGTTGCGTCCAGCAGGTCGACACGAGCCGTCCCAGTGATGACGTCATCGAGCGCGTGGGTCGTCGACGCCGAGGCGATGACGAAAGACTTCACCGTCGTGACCGCTGCGATCGCGCCGTTCCCCGAGGTGGCCCCCGCGCCGACCGCGATCGACCCCGACTGCACAGAGAACTTCGTGGCTGTGTCCTCAAAAACGAACCAGTGTCCGGTGGCCTGGCCATCGGCCGCGGCTCCCCGCTGGAACGTGAGCTGATTGTTGGCGCTGAAGGATCCTCGGACCGCTGCGGAGCGATGCGAATCGACGTCGCCGAGGGACCGCCGGTAGTAGAAGACAAGTGCAGCTTTGGTCTGATCGACGGCGGCGATGGCGACGGTGCTATCAGCTGGGTTGTTGTCGAAGATGCCCTGCTGAACGATCACACCGCTGTCGAACTCGACCACGTAGATCGTGACGCGGCCTTCATTTATTGCCGAGGTCCGGGTCACCCGGACCGCCGCGGTCCCCGCGTTGTCGAACATCTCCACGTCGACGGCATTGGCGGTGTAATCGTCGGAGTTGGCGTTGCTCGTGACGAGCGCTCTCTGACGGGTGGCGAACGGAACGCACTGCGTCACGACCTGTCCCTTCGTCAGGTTCGCGAACACCGTAGTGTCCACATTATCGATCAGAGTGAGATCGACTCGCTCTACGGAAACGACACCCGACCCAAGGGCGGTGCCCGAAAACAAGAGAACGAGAAGTCCAGGAAGCCTGCGCGACAGCGTCCAGATCACCGCGCTCCCAAGAATCCGGACTCGGACTCGGGGCGCTCGGTCACGATAGCGAACCGATACGCTCGCACCCAGCGCGGGACCGTCATGTTCTCTGGCACACCCGATACCACTCACCATCGGTGCTTGTCTCCTGTTCGCTTCCGCCCGAGTGACCGCGAGATGCATCACGCGTTCAGCGACCCGACTGGAACGTCGCGATGGGCACGTGCCTGGTGTGGGTACTTGGAACCGCGCACCACGCATACGGACGAATCGTAATGGACACATCAACCACGGGCTATGACACTGCGGGGAAGCTTCTTTCGCGCCTTCCTCGCCGAGCCACCAGTATAGCCGAACGGGGCTGTGAGTTCAAGACAACTCAGCATCGCCAGACCACCGCGAACGTCCGACAATGCCCCAGAAGACAGGAGCGCAACGGCCCCCCCCGCGAGCCGTCATTGTCGTCGCGCCTTATCGGATCCAACGCGATTGTCTGAGCAGCTTGCGGAGCCCGCCGGGCGCGACCAGCGGCGGTTCGCGACGACTGACGAACTGCGCGGGATGCTCCGATTCGTGTTTCGCTTCGCGCTAGCGTCGAACTCCCGACGTCTTGCTGCCTGTGATACTCGACGGCGTATCGAGGAACTGATAAAGCCGGGGCTCGACCGGCGTCCCGAGCCCTTCCGCCATCAGGATGATGTCCTCCACACCAACCACACCGTCACTGTTGAAATCGGCGGCGGAGAGATCGCCCATACCCATCGCGTTTAACTCGCGGAGGGAGATCTTCGCGCGCGGGCCGCCGTTCGCCTCAGGAAGACCGCAGCAGTTGGCTTCGGAGCCGACGAGGAAATTAACCTGGATAAACGTAAAGTCAGCCACGGTGACGATTCCGTCTCCGTTGATATCCGCGTGCGGGCGCGGAATGGTACAGTCGGTGTCGGCGAAGCTGATTCCGAAACTGCTGCTCCAAATAGCGAAATCGACGATTTCGATGAACGGGCTATCGTCGAGATTGCCGCCGACCAGCCAATGCCCCTGCTGGGCGCGATCGCCGACGAAACTAGCTTCGAATGACGTTCCGCTAATCGCGAGATTGGGCGCGGTGCTCCGCAGGGTGTGCAATGTGTCGCGGGCGGTAACGCACTCCCAAGCGCCGGCGGGAGCGAGGATGTCTTGGTTGACGCTCATGCCGGCCGTGGCGAAAGCGCCGCCGAATACCAGTTCGTGGCTTATCGACGCCGAGGCGACGCCGCACCGGTGGAACTCGAACGTGATGCAACGCGTGAGCGGACCGGCGACGATCGTGGCCGAGAGCTCGACATCGACGGTCATCTCGCTGAACGGCGTCACCTCCACGGTGAACGAGCAGGGCGTTTCAATGCCGCAGGAGTTGATGACTGGATCGCAACTGATCGTCGTGATCCCCGGCGGGAAGACGCCGCCGCTGACCAATCCCGGCGTCGGAGACGACGTGCAATTGACCGGCAGAACGCCATCGCAACTATCGCTCGCTGTGATCGGTGGGATACTCACGAGCGCGGTGATCTCGCCAGCGTCGGCGTTTACAACGATATCCGCCGGGCAGGTCACCAAAGGCGCGCTCGCGTTGATCGACGTCGGGGCGAGGTCGCCGAGAGCCGGGAGCCGCGGTGTGCCGCCAACGTCCGCGAGCGTGGTGGGCGGCTTGTGGGAACGGAACCGAACAAAGGTATCGCATTCCGCAATCGCTTCGAACGTAATCACTGCCATCGTCGTCGGCGCGACCGTTCCCGGATCTCCCGTCGGAGCGTTCACGGCGTAATCAATCGTCCCGTTGACGGGGTCCACCGACTCGAAGAGCTGCGCGGTGAACGGCGGGTCGCCCGGGACCATACTCACAAACGCCAGCGCCGCAACATCGTATTCGAGGAAGAACTGTCCTCCGACAATCGAAGGCGCCGACGCACCCATGTTCACACGCACCGTGATGAAATCGCCCACGCCGTAGCACGACCCAACGGGCAATGCGCCGGGGTCAGCCACCAGGTCCAACGTCGGCGTACAGAGCGGATCGGGACTTCCCGCAATGCAGAAGCCCACCGCACACGTGTCAGCCAGGCTGCAAGCGTCCCCATCGTCGCAGGCTGCGCCGAGGGGATCGTCCGCCGTACAACTATTCGCAATCTCGTTACATGATTCCGCGCAATCGCCGTCGCCGTCCGGACCGGGGCACGGATTGACACTCGCCTGACAATCCAACACCGGATCGCACGTCTCCGCGCCATTGCAAAAGACGCCGTCAGTGCAGAGTGCGTCGGTCGCAACGTTGGCACACGAGTCAAGCAAGTCGTTGCAGGTGTCCACCGTGCAACCGACCCCGTCGATGCACGGGTCACCCGTGCCGACGCAGACGCCAACCACGCAAGCGTCTGTCGCGGTGCAGAACAGGGTGTCGTCGCAGGGCCCGCCTTCGTTGGCGGGTAGCGCCTCGCACAAGAGCGTTCCCAAGTTGCAGACACCGACCGTGCAAGCGGTGGTCAAGCCGACGCACTCTGGATCGCCGACGCACGTCTGCCCCAACGCCGGCAGACCCAACACGGCCACCATCCCAAAACTCAACAAGCCGCTCATCCGTACGTTCACTGCGATCATGCCTTTCCCTTTCTACGCCATTTAGCCAGAATCGGTGGCCGCCGGGTGGATTGCTCCGACCCGCTACCTGCGCTACGTCTCCTCCGCACACGGCAGCCGACGAACCATGCACCCGCGCTACCGATTTGCGCGCTGGTCGCTCACCGCCAAGCGAAAAAAAAGGGAGGAAGATGCCACAGCCACGAGTGATTCGCGCTTCGATCCGCCGACTTATTCACCAGTGCCGACGCGCTTCATTCCGTCCCCTCACCGGTACATCCGCTCCTATGTGGAGACCACCATTCAATTTGGCGCCACGCCCCCGAGGCTGCCGAGAGACGAGCTGAGATCCCCGCTTCTCACAATCACAAGCGACGGCAGAAGCGCCGACTCCACATAGGCTGACATTATCCAATTGGCCCACGGAAAGCAACCCCGTACCAGCTTCCACCCCGCAAAAGGCTCCGTGATCGGAAAGAACCCAAACCCAAGAACGAGTTCGAGTTCCCGATCGTCACGATTCCTGGCAAGCCGATAGCTCTACTGTCACTGGATTGTTCGCGGTGTCACTGGCGCTTCCGGCGACATGGCGGGCGGAGATGCCCTAATAATATCATAACCTCCTTTATGGCAGATATTTACGTGTCCTTCAGGCGAGGACGCCATGAAGGTTTTCGACTAGGCCTTGACATTTGAAGCAACAATCCGGTAAAAGCGGAATTGCGGATCGAGTTCGTCTAGCGAAGCCGGGGCGGATTCCCGCTTCGGCGGTGTCTCGGGGATTCGAGTCGCAGGATCGACGCTGGACGGTCGATGCTTGTTCAACGAAGTTGCCGGGGCACGATGGTGGCCGTAGTCGCGGTTGCCATCGCTCGGAGATCGTTGGTGAAGGCCGGACAACGGTTGGATATGGGAATGAAGCGACGGTCGCATATCGAGACCCCTCGGCGCAGCGTTGGTCGGCGCGGCGCGATACTGCTGCTCATGGGGGTAGTGTTCAGTGCCTACTTAATGGCACTGGCTGTTGGCGTTCGCCCCCATCCTTGGCTTGGCCTCATCACACTCCTGCCATTGCTGCGTGCCGTTCAGGTACTGACGCCCGTCGGGGCGCTCGCGTGCGGCGCCGCGTGGGGGATGTCCCTTTACGGGTTCGCATCCGGGATGGAGATGACCGCGGTCGCGCCTGGGGTCGGGTCGTTTCTGCTACTGACCTTGATTCCGGCGGCATACGGGTACGTCGGCGCCCGGATCACGCGGCGGATTGGCTTCAGCCCGTTCGTTCTTGGCGTCGGCTGGATGCTCGTGGAATGCGCGCTGCGTCCGCTCGCACTCCGGCACGGACTTCTCGCCGGCACTCAGGGTGACGGCTGGCTCGTGACGGTGGTCGGTCGGGCATTCGGATACGTCCTGGTCGCGTTCATCGTCGCTTTTGCGAGCGCTTGGT
This sequence comes from Phycisphaerae bacterium, assembly GCA_029260195.1. Taxonomy (GTDB): domain Bacteria; phylum Planctomycetota; class Phycisphaerae; order UBA1845; family UBA1845; genus OFTM321. Next base: position 14,854 of record JAJDDS010000249.1, on the reverse strand, counting down.
TGCTCGCGATTATTAGTAGGATTCGCCTCCGGATCACACTTCCGGGGCTTCAACTCGGCTTGGACGAAGCCGGTCGTTGGCTGTGGCATGTGATTCCAGCCGGCCGGCCTTGTTTCGTACCTTGTCCTTCCCGCCCCCGCGCTCCGCCGGTGTTCGCCTGAACATCGGACCGTAGCGAGATCCTCATCGCCGAGAGACGGCGGTGCGGGTCGCAACTTCTAGAAAACACAACTGACTTTTATGTACTGAACCCCGGCACTGCCGGGACACGGCTTGGCTTGGTTCCCGCACGGTTGATGCGAGACAGCCAGGCGCTCGGATTCGGGAAAAGGATTCTGCAAAACCCATAAGGAGGGTCACAATGCAATTCTGTATGAAATCAAGAGGCCGCGCCATGGTGTGCGTGGCAACATGTTTGGCTGTGGTCGCATCCATCGCGATCGCAGCACCGCCGCAACAAACCCAGCAGGCAAACGTCTTGACGGTGCTTGAGAAGGGGACTTCCACGTCCGCAGCGCCAGTTGCTCGCCCCATCGGCCCGATCATGATGGAATCACCCGCCGGGCGGCCGGAGGGACCAGGCGTCTGTGGTGACGGAGTGGTCGACCCGACCGAGGACTGCGACCCCACTGCCGCGCCGCCGGGCGACACCTGCACGGACGGGAGCGCTTGCGACCCGATCACATGCGTGTGCGGAACTTGTGACAACTGTCCATCGGCGCCGGCGTGCCCCATCTTCGAGGGCGTACCCGTCAACGGAACGACCGTCGGAAACACGGCCAGCGACGGGGGTGAGACCGGCATCTGCCTCGACAACTCCCTGATGATCGACGCGTACTACGAGTACAACCCAACGTGCACCGGAATTGCGACCATGACGTCCACTTGTACCTCGGGCAACGCCTGCCTGAACATGGTGCATGGATTTGTTGCCCCGGACGCCTGCAATGCGCTCGTCGCGTGTGATGACACGGGCACTGCTCTTTCCTGGAATGTATTTCTTGGCGACGTCTACCACCTTCGCGTAGGCGACACGACCGGCATTGAGAGTGGCTATACCGTGTCGGTCACTTGTGCTCCTTCCGTCTGCAACAATGGAGTCCTAGAGCCGGGCGAGGACTGTGATCCTTCGGCTACGGCACCCGATAACCTCTGCGTCGACGGCAGCGCGTGCCCGGTCGACTGTGATTGCGGCGGTTGCCCGGCGAGTTCGATCACCGTATGCAACGGCACGGTGACGCAAAGCACCAGCAAGGATACGGCGTTGGGCGCCGTGAGCATCTCGTGCGGTGGAGGCCTCGCGGACCAGAACTGGGCTCGCTGCTTCGATGACGGGGTCGAAGGTTGGGGAGTCAACGACATTGAGGTGACCAGCGTCACACTTGAGGTTGGCGCGTCCGGCGACGGCACTACGGTGTGTGCGCAGATTTACGAAATCGCATCCTGTGCGACCGTCGAGTCAGAACCCACTGGGAGTTCAATGACCCCGATCTGTACCGAGTGCATCACCACGAACGCGATAGACGAAGACACGCTCGTGACGATTACATTCCCGAACCCGCCGGTTATTCCGGCAGGGTCTGACATGGTGGTCGAGATCCACAACCCCGTCGGCACCTTCGTCGTCGAGCAGAATACAGCCCCGAGCTGCGGTCCGTCGTACATCCGCGCGGACACCGCGTCGGCGAACTGCGGCATCGCCAACTGGACGCCTCTGGCTAACATCGGTTTCCCGGATTCAGCCCTGGTCATTAACGCGGAAATCGCATGCTACGCCGGGACTATTCCAGTGTGCGGCAACGGAACACGAGAAGGCTGTGAGGAATGCGACACGCTCAACACTGAATGCGGCGGAGGCGCCACCAGTTGCGTTGACTGCGTGTGCATAAACCCACCGGACAACGATGACTGCGCCAATGCGGAGCCGATCGCATGCTGCGGCGCTCCGTTCAGCACGATCTCCGCCTCGACCGACGGTGTGACGCACGTGGCCGGGTCATGCAACTCGGTCAGCCAAACCGTCGACAACGACGTGTGGTACAGCCACACAGCCACCTGCACCGGTACGCTCACCGTGAGCACGTGCAACGACGCCGACTACGATTCCAAGCTCGCCGTCTACACTGACAACGGGACGTGCCCACCGGGCGATGCCGAGCTCCTGGGTTGCAACGACACCGCGGGAGGCTGCGGCCTCACTGCGGAAGTCGCGAGCCTGGCGGTCACCGCCGGCGACGCCCTTCTGATCCGCGTTGGCGGTTCCGGCCCCGGCATCACAGGCACTGGAAACCTCACGATTACGTGCGACATGGGGAACGATGCCTGCGCCGCCGCACTGTCGGTAACGGACGGCGTGACCCCGTTCAGCACCTGCGGCGCGACGACCGACGGACCTCCGGTGGTCGCCCCCTGCCTCGACCCAAGTGCCGGCAAGCACGACATCTGGTTCGACTACGTCGCGACTTGCACGAGCGCCAATGCGCTCATCAGCCTATGCAGCCCCGCTGGCGACAGCTATGACTCAACGCTGGAGGTCTACGACGGTGCTGGGTGCGCGCCGACTGGGCTCCAAGCGGCCTGTGGTGACGACGACTGCGGGTTCGGCGGCGGTATGTCCGAAGTGCAGATGGCTCTTGTCCTGGGCCAGACGTACAAGATCCGCGTCGGTAGTTGGGATCCCGAGACTGGCGCAAAGGTCGCCGGTTGTGGCGAGCTGCTGATCGACTGCGGTTTCGTCCCGTGCGGTGATCCCGCTTCCGGCGACTGCTGTGATCCGCTCGGTACCGGTTCCCGCTCATGCGACAACGCAGCCTGCTGCAACGCGGTGTGCGCGATCGACCCGTTCTGCTGCGATGTCGAGTGGGATGGCTTCTGTGCCGGCACCGCGGCAACCGAGTGTCTCGCTTGCCAGCCGGGCGTTCCGATTCCGACCGTCTCCGAGTGGGGACTGTGGATCATGACCCTGCTGCTGGCGACGGCTGGTACGGTCGTCTTCGCTCGCCGGCGTTTGACCGCGAAGGCCTAACAGGCTGACTTAGCCTGATAGGGCTTGGGTTCGTCTAATTCGTGCCCGCCGATCCGCAGCGGATTCGGCGGGCACTTTTTTGCGCACGCGCTGGTGCGCTATCTCGGGCGGATGGCGTCTTATCCGAGCCCCGACCGTGAGGGAGGGGAAGCGTTTGGCGTGTTCACCGCACTCCCCTTCGTCAGCAATCGCAGGCGCGGTGGCAAGCGGGGGCTGATTCCGGTATCGTGGACGATTCGTGTCGGCTGGAAACCAACACATGCCAACCGGGAGCGTAACGCATTGAGCCGTTCCAAACGGAAGAAACACGGCGAGAGACCGACCCGTGACGCATCGTCGGGCGGCGCGACGGTGGGAGCGCCGCCAGAGCCCGACAGCAACGGCGATTCGCCTCGGCGGTTCGGCCTCACTTGGTTCCGCCGCAAGGGGCCTGTGTTTCGGTTCGTCGCGGTCTTCACGATCCTGATGAGCGCCTTCGCCGCATTCTTCTTCGCGTATTTCACGCAGACCGAGGCATTCGAATCCTATCTGAACCTGAACGCGAAGCTGTCAGCCTGGATCATCCGCCTGCTCGGCGACGATGCCCACTCGTCCGGATATGCGGTCGTGTCGTCGCGGGCATCGGTGCAAATCCGCCACGGCTGCGACGCGATCTTCCCGTCGGCGCTGTTCGTCGGGGCGGTGCTGGCGTCGCCGGTTCGATTCGCGGCGAAAGTTCCGGGGATATTCGTCGGAACGGTGGTGCTCCTGTCAATCAACCTGATTCGTATCATCTCGCTGTACTACACACGGATATACTTCCCAAAGCTGTTCCACGTCATGCACGTCGATGTGTGGCAGCCGGCGTTCATCTTCCTGGCGCTTTTCTTCTGGATCATGTGGGCGCTGCGAGCGACCCGCCGGCCGGTCGAGTCGACGACCGATGCGTAACAGGCGCGCAGTCACTTTCTTCGTCGGGGTGATCGTTCTTTATACACTGTTCGCCTGGCCTTGGCGGGCGCCGGCGGAGGCGTACAGCCGCGCGTTCGCGAGTTTCGCGACGACGGTGCTCGGCGTCGAACCGGGCGGGAAGCCTGAGGGAATCTACGGAACGAACGCCGTCGTCCTGGTCTATTCCAAGTACGACGAAGATCCCGAACGGGACATCAACATCGTCATTGGGAACCTCGCCGCACGCCAGTCGCCCGATAGCATTACTGCCGCGCCGCACACCAGCAGTCGCCACCTTGGTTTCATGCCCGCAGCCGCACTGGCTGCCCTCGTGCTGGCTACGCCGATTTCGTGGACGCGCAGGCTTTGGGCGCTGTTGTGGGGTATGCTGTGTGTACACATGTTCGTCGCCGGACGATTCGCCTGCATCTTGGTGATGTTCTTCCACGGCGACAGACCCTACTGCCTGTACCGCTGGGATCCGCCGTGGGACCGTGTGCTGGCCGAGGCGTCAAACATCATCGCCGTCGTGCCGGCTACAACCTACGTCGTTCCGCTCATCATCTGGATCGGCGTCACGTTCCGACGGGAGGATTGGGAGTCTATTCTGGATCGGTTTCCACCGGCGGATACCGGGGCAAACGGTGACGCGCGCTGAGCACTCGGAACGTTATCACACTTCGGGCGAGCGTGGGCTAATCGTGGGACGTGGGTGAGAGCGCCGCCGAGAGCATGGCGGAGAGCTGATCGAGCGCGAATGGTTTGGCGAGGCGCCCACAAACGTTGGGCTCGAGGTCCGGCGGAACCGACGTGTCGCCGAACCCGGTCGCGAACACAATGCGCAACTCGGGGCTGAGCGAGACTAGATCCTGGGCCAGCAGAACGCCGGAACCGTCGGGCAGGTTGATGTCGATGAGCGCGAGCGCGATGTCGTCGGAAGCCGAGTCGAACTTCTGGGCGGCGTCCGTGATGCTGTCGGCGCTGACAACGGCGTAGCCCCATCTTTGCAGGGCATCAACGCACATGCGAACGATCATGGGCTCGTCGTCGACAACAAGAACGGTCCCGTGCCCCTTCTCCGCGGGACCAGCATACGCCGGCCGCTCGACCGGTTCCGGAACACCCTCACCAACCGGCAGATACACCCTGAACGTCGTCCCAACACCGAGTTCGCTGTCGACTTGAATGAACCCGCCCGCGCTCTTGACCGAAGCGTAGACGATCGCCAAGCCCAACCCGCGCCCCCGGTGGGAAGCGCGCACTTTGGTCGTGAAGAGTGGTTCGAACAGCCGCTCCTTCACTTCAGGCGTCATACCCCCGCCGGTATCCGTCACAGTCAGCACCCCGCAGGGCTGGGGTGACGATTTCTCGTCGTGACCGACGTCAGCCGTCATGTCGACACTGACGCGTAGCGATCCCGGCTCGGACATCGCATCGCACGCGTTTCGGACGAGGTTGAGGATGATCTGCGTCAACTGGTCGCGATCGACGCGGACCAGCACGTCGTGATGACACTCGCAGGCGACGTCGATGCCGTCAAAGACCGATGCGTCCAGCGAACCCAGCACCAACGTGACGACCTCGCGCAGACGAAGCACCTGCGGGCGACCAGACCCGCCGCTGGCGAAATCCAGCAAACGGCGCGAAAGACCGGCCGCCTGCCACGACGCCCGCAGGGCGGTCTGGAGCAAGTCGTTCTGGCGCTCGTCGACGATCTCGTTTCCGAGCAGCGAAAGCGTTCCGATGGCGCTGGTCAGCAGGTTGTTGAAATCGTGGGCAATGCCGCCGGCGAGCGTCCCCGTGGCTTCCATCTTGTCGGCGTGACGAACGCGGCGTTGCAGCAGCTCGCGCTCGGTCACGTCGCGTAAGACGATGGCGGCGTATCGCATGTTGTCGTAGGCGACCGGATAGACAATCACGTCGACGATCATGTCGGACGCGGCGCTCTCGGCGCGACGCAACGGAACGTCGGCCGCCCGGAACGGCCGACCCGACGTGATCACCCGCTCGATCAACGACGGCCAATCCAGCCGCCGGAACCCCCATTGCGGCCAAATATCCACGAGGCGCCGGCCGATGTGTTCGATCCCTTCGAAAGCAAAAACGCGAGTGTCACCTTCGTGGCACTCGATAACACTGCCCTCGATATCGCAGATGACGACCGCGTCCCGGAGATTCTCGAATAGAACGCGGTATTTGGCTTCGGACGTATGCAGTTCCGCCTGCGCCGTTTCGAGGGAAGCCGCCATCGAGTTCATGGCGTTCCCAAGTGCGCCCAACTCGTCGTGATACGGCAGGGAGACGCGAAAACTAAGATCCCGGGCACTGAACTTCTCGGTCGCGTGTCGCAACTCGGTGATCGGCACAATGAGCCACCGCCTGATCAGCCGAGCCCCCACGATCATAAGCCCAGCCGCCAGCACGACGACCACGATCGCGAGCACGATAACCTGCATCAACGTCGTATTCTGGACACCGAGCGACTTGCCACCGACCAGCGTGAGCGCGATCAGAGTCGCATTCAACCGGGCGTGCAACGAGCCGAGAAGTTCGCCCTCGACCCGCGTCCCAAGCAACTCCCGCGCCTCGTCAGGATTCCCGTCGCGCACCAGCGACAGGCAACGCGTGGTTTCGCGCTCGAGCGCAGTCTTGATGTCCAGTATTTCGCGCCGGACCGTTTCGTCGGCGGCTGCCGCGAACCCAGCAACGCGCTCGACCTCGTTGAAGAACTCGACTCGGGCATCACGGTAGGCTGGCGTATCCTCGATGCGCCCGTCAACGATATCCCGCAACCGACTGATCTGGCCGTCCGCAGCGTTCTTGATACGGTCGATTCGTCCCGTCTGATCCATCGACCGCCGGAAGCTCGTGAACAGCTCGGCGATGTGAAGCTGGGTCCCGTAGATCGTGACCGACACCGCGATTACAACGAATACCGCGAAGGTCGCCAGCAGGTAGATCAGCCGCGTGCGTAGACTCATGTGCGGGAGGGTACCCTACCGAGTTGGCGGCTGATACTCCCAATCCCACGGCTCACGGGCAGGTTTCCTGCTGGTTTGCACATGCCCGCCGACGAACGCCACATTGGTACCGCCCCGATGGCGCGCCGACGGAAACCAGAGGAGTTCGCTCGCGTAAGGATCACCGATACCTACCCTCCCCCGCGGGGCGCTATAGAACGGTGAGACGCCGCGATTGACGGCCTCACGGCCATCAACATCGAAAAGGAGCGGCACATACGGATGGCTCACAACATTCGAACCGACGTGCGTAGAGGTCTTCGACGCCAAGACAAGATCGCCCTGGGAATTCTTCTCGACCGAGCGGTAAAGCCGGCTATTGACTCCAATCGACACATTCTCCGGCGGTCCGACCGCATCGGCGCCGAAGGGCATCTTGCTCGTCTTGACGAGCGTCTTCGGGCCAGCCGGACAGAGCAACAGCTGCTCTCCCGCACGCATCGTCACGCTCGACACGCCCGCTGCATCCCAAAAATCGCCGGTACCGTAGAGGTAGGCCTGGAAATCGTCGATCCAGAACTTGTTCTTGCCCAGCTTCTCGCTCTCGCCCCGCCCGCCCTTGCTCTCACCGCCGGCAAACAACTGAAACTCCAACGCCGCCGTGCGCAGATTCGACGCACACATCAATGTGCGCATCTGCCCCCGCGCCGAGCGAAACGAAGGAACCAACATCGAAAGCAGTAGGCCGATAATTGCGAACACAACGAGCAACTCGACCAGCGTAAAACCACGCCGCGCAGGCGCACACCCGAAGCGCCGCTCCGGCGCCCCCGTGCGCCGCATGCACCTCCGCTGTCCAACTGGGTCCGCCGTCAAATCAACCAACGTGGCGGAACCCGATGAGCGTGCTATCGCCATCGACCATCCATTCTCGGCGCAGTCATTCCTTCGGTGAAACAGTATCAGCCGCACTGCATATTAGCCCAGGTTGCCAGTCTTTTTCAAGTCCTGCGTTGTGGAATCTGGGCAGAATCTCGCACTTTGTCCACAACCGCCCCGGATTCCAGTCCCACATAACACGTATCGCGGTGACGCAGCCATCCCTTGCAAATGTCCGAGAGAATCCGCCTCTAGTCACTAGGGACCGACCGCCACCTCTTGAATGCGCGACAGAGACACGACTATCGGTCCTGGCGTCCGTGCCCGACCGAGACGCCGAACCGACAAGATTCGACAAAATGTCCACCCTTGATATCCGAACAAAACCCGAATATATCCAACGGCTGGAGCCGTCCGTATGAAACTCGTCGCCAACCCCCGGAATCCCTACGAGTCCATCCATCGAGAGTGGCTAGGCCCACCCCCAGCCGCGATTCTTGAGGTCTATCACGAGTCCGCCCCCTCGATCCTGTCCAAGAACGACAGCCCCGACGTCCCATTCCGCTGGTCGGTCAACCCGTACCGTGGCTGCCAGCACGCGTGTGCCTACTGTTACGCCCGACCGTATCACGAGTACCTTGGCTACGGCGCGGGCACGGACTTTGACACCAAGCTGGTCGTCAAGACGAACGCACCGGAGCTTCTGGACACGGCATTTCGGCGGCGATCGTGGCGAGGGGAGTGCGTCAACTTCTCCGGAATCACCGATTGTTACCAACCGCTCGAAGCCTGCTATTCCATCACACGCCGATGCTTGGAGGTATGCCTCGGCCACCGGAACCCGGTCGCCGTCATCACGAAAGCCAGCCTGATCCGCCGGGACGCCGACCTGCTGGTCGAACTGAACCGTCGCGCCGGCGCGACCGTGTGCATCAGTATTCCGTTCGCCGATCCGGAGACCGCACGCGCTATCGAACCGCAAACACCGGCTCCATCCTGCCGTTTTGAGACCCTTCGAGTTCTGAGCGATTCGGGCCTGCCGGTTGGCGTACTGGTGTCACCGATCATCCCCGGCCTCAATGATCGCGAAGTACCCGAAATCCTGCGTCTTGCCGCGGACGCGGGCGCGCGATCGGCAAGTTACACCGCACTTCGCCTCCCGGGAACCGTCCAGACGGTGTTCCTCTCACGACTCGCACAAGCGCTCCCTTTGCGCGCCGGACGGGTCGAGAGCCGCTTGAGGGATGCGCGCGGTGGTCAGCTCGACGACGCGCGATTCGGATTCCGTATGCGCGGAACCGGCGCCTACTGGGACAGCGTCCGCCGGTTATTTGAGGTGTCAGCCCGTCGGTTCGGGCTCCGCGCGACGCACGAGGCGCCACCGCCGGTCCCGCACAACGATCAGCCGGCGGATCACCAGCTAACCTTCGGTTTCTGATCGGAGCAAAGGCACCAGCCCGTCGAATACAAAAACCTTTACGCCGGCGACCAGCAGAGCAACGCGGTACAGCGTCACGAACTGGGCGTCCGAGACCCTCTTGAGCATGGCCTTACCGACGAGGGTCCCGGGGATCGCCACCACGACCATCACCAGCGTCAGCATCCCCAATCGCTCGTAGTCCAGGCTGCGCAGGAGGAGGAAGGCTGGAATCTTCGCGATGTGCAGGGTGGCTTGGCAAACCGCTTTGGTGGCAATGAGACGTTCCTTGAGAAACTCGCGACGGGCGAACAACGGGGCGATGAGCGGCCCGATTGCGCCGACGGTCAGCGCTGCCATCCCCGCCACAAGCCCCAAGACGGGAAAGTCCCACCACAAACCGCCCGAGCATCTCCCGCGTTTCTTTGGAAGCAACGTCAGCACCAGGATGTACGCCCCGACGACGAGTTTCAGATAGCGCTCGCTGTCGGTCGGCTCGCCCAGCGACCAGAGAAGTAACGCGCCGATCAGCGACCCCGGCAGGGCGCCGATCCAGAATCGCCGAACCGTCCGCCAATCGACAAACATCAGAAACGCCAGCAGCCGCGTAGTATTCGAGACAAGTTGCACGGTGGCGTGGGTGGGGATGGCTTCGGCGTGCGCGAGGAAACAGAACAGCGTTGCCAGCAGCAGGATGCCGCCGCCCATTCCGATGATCCCCGAGATCATTGCGGTCAGAAATGACGCGGCTGCGAGAACGACCCAAATCACCATAGGCGCGAGGTCAGCTGGATCACCGTGGGTGCGCCAGCGGGAGACCACTCCTCACGCCAATACGAAAAACGGTAGCATGTTGCGGACCGATCTTCGCGGAGCGAACGGTTCAATTTGGTAACCCCGATGCGCATTCGCCCGCGCGCCGTCGGACGGAGAAACGCTACCGCTCGTTCCTCATGTCGCGATCCGAATCGTCGATGATAAACCCCGCCTCAGACAGCTTGCGTTTCGCTTCCCCGTAGCTCTCGGCAGCTTTCTCGACATCGCCGTCAAACCGCTCCAGCTTCCGCTCGACCTGCCGTCGCTTGGACTCGGGAGCGTCACGATCCCCGCTCGAATCCTCCTGCAGCGACTGGCGTTCAATGCGCAGCCGGCTGATCTCAATCGCGTGGAGATCGGCAAGATCGCGCCAAAGCCGAACCAACAACTCCTCGGTCGCCCCCCCCCGCAAACGGTTGGCGATCAGCAGCGACTCCTCCGTCTGATCAGCGCGACGGACGAGCTTGAGGTACTCGGTCCGCTTGGCGGCATCAGCGCCGAATCCCAACCTTGATTCCATCTCTTCAATGGCGCGCCTCGCTTCGCGCGTGTGTTCGTCGGCCAAAACTTCCGCCGCACGTTCGAACACGTCCACTTCGCTAATCTTCCCACCCTCGAACCGCCCGTCCGCGAATCGCTCCAGCATGGCGCAACGCGCATTCGCATGCCAGCGCACGTCTTCAACGTCCGCTCGCAGCAGCTTTCGAAACGCAGCGTGCGCGGCTTCATACTCGCCGCTGCGCATCAGAACCTCGCCCTCCAATCGACCGACTTCCTCTTTCTTCTGCTTCGAGAGCTTGTTGAAAACATCGCGTTCGACGATTTCCGCCAGCGACGGTTTTGCCGCCGCAAGGTCCCCCGCGTCCAGAAGACCGGCCAGCTTCACCAGGCGGTTGTCCGTCGTGCTAAGCGAGTCACTCAATCGAAGCTCGCGGCGCCCAGCCAACTGGTCGAAGTCCACGATGCGCAGCTCAGCATTCGTGATGTCCTTAAACGAAAACTTGATCCGCGTGCCAGTCCATGCCAACGTACCCTCGAGCATGTGGTCGACGAACGATCCGATCATCTTGGCACCGAAGTTCGTGTGCAGACCGATGTCGCCTCCGTCGGTCTCTTCGATCCGAGTCACCTGCTCGATCGGAATGCTGACCTCACCCGCCGCCGAGTCAAACTTGACGTCCCCACTCGGATCCTTCAACGCCAAATGAAAGTCTGCTCCACCTATCAGGAACACCTTGCCGCTCGGTATTTCGGGCTGCCGCTGCGGCAGTGCGAATGCGATGGACGCTATGTCATCGTTCAGTTCCGCGCGCCGAGATTCGCCACCAGTCGGAGTGAACGGCACGACTGCTTTATCGAGCACGATGCGAAAGCGATCCCCGCCGTCCAGCAATACCGTGCCGTACTCATCATCCTCATCGCACAGAACGTACGCGCACAACGCGCTCGGAACCGTAATATCCCCCAGCAGCGTCGGCCACGTGATGTCCTTCTCCGCCGATGCACCGCAGATCACACCACCCCCTTCTTCGAGGGTCATGCATGCGTAGTCCTCTCGCCTCGGGGTGGTCGGAATCTGAAACACCCGCTGCGCGTCAGTGAGCACATCCAGGAACGGTTCGACATCGACCCCAGCCGGAATCTTGCGCTCCTCGAACGCGACCCTGATCATCTCCATCGTCAAATCGGCTGGAATCAGGATCGCGATCGCAGACCTGCCTCCATCGCCACCACCCGCAAGCGTCGCGATTCCGACGAGCCGCCCGTCGACATCGACCACCGGCCCGCCGCTGTTGCCCTGGTTGACCAGGATGTTGGTCGTGATTCCCTTGATGCGGCCACCGGGGCTTCGCGACAGCTCAATCACGTTGCCCGATTGCATCCGAATCGGGGGATTGCGGTCCCGACTTCGCGTGAGGTTTTCACCGCCGGGAAAACCGAGATCCCATAGCTTGGTCTTCGGTTCGACCCCGCCGCTTGGGCGGAACGCAAGGTAGTTTGGCGTCTCAAGGAACTCCCCGTCCTCGTCGAGCACTTGCATGACCGCCATGTCAGCCTGATCGTTCGAGTAGAGGACATTGGCGCTGTAAACCGCCTCCTCATCCGTTCCGCTGTCCGTCACCACGCGCCAAGTCAGGCGGTTGTACTTCTGCCAGATCTCCATCTTTTCAACCCGGTTCTTGCCGTGCCCAGGATCGGTCACGTGATCGTTCGTTATGCAAATCCCCGTCGCGTTGACGAAAAACCCACTGCCCGACCCCAGCGGCGTGTCCCCCTCCGTACTCTTCGACCACGAGGTCTTCACCATCACGGTCGCGTGCTTCACACGCTCGAGGACGTCGGGACGGATGCTCTGAGCCGACGCGCCTGGCACCGCCAAGGGGAACACCACCATCGCCACCGCGATCGAGCAAGATATCGATTGGCTGTGCCGTCGCCGTCCGTCGGCCCGTGCTGTTTCGTTTCCACTTCCACCGCTCATGATCGTCGCTCCTCAGTCAGCGTCGCGTCGCGGGGCCGGCTCCTGCCGCCGCTGGAGATAAAGAAGACTAGACTATTATTGAAAACCGAGATTCTCGAACACCCGATCATAGCAGACCCCCAACGAGCGTTCAATCCACGAACGCCCGCGCCGGACTCCCAACACCGATGCTACGGCCTTTGGAGACCCGTTGTGCGACACTTCCTGACAATTGAGAAAGTTAGCGCGCGCAGCCGAGCACCGGAATCCGATGGCAACCGATCGGTGCCGAGAGCGGGTCAAGCCAAACGACATTGAGAAGTTTGCGCCCGGTGGAACTGGTCCGACGCACGATCACCCGCTATGATCCCCTCGAACGCAGAGCCACCAGAAGGGAACGGACACCATGTGGATTCAGCTATTGGCTGCCTGCGGCGGCGGCGCCTTGGGCGGAGTGCTCGGGTTGGTGAAAAAACGTCGTGCAGGCGATTGCGGGACGTGAGTGACCAGCTCGCCCCTGAACGCGGCAATCTTCGGAGCGCTGCTGGGATGGGCCGTCGTGGCAGGTTTGTCACGCTAGATCACAGGAAAATGCCCGCCTCGGCGACCAAACGACAACATCACGCACCCTGCCGTGGGAGAAACGGGCACCCGGCGAATGTGTTGTACACGAACACCCCCCCCGGAATCCGAAGAATGGCTGACCGCCAACTCCTGGAGACGTTTCCAAACCCCCACCCGGACCGGAACTACCTCATCACTCACACCGCCCGTGAGTTCACCAGCCTGTGCCCGGTCACCGGTCAGCCCGACTACGCGACGATGGTCTTCAGCTTTATCGCCGACAAACTCTGCGTCGAATTGCGAAGCCTCAAGCAATACCTCCAGTCCTATCGCAGCGACGGCATTTTTTATGAGGACGTTACCAATCGGATCACCAACGACCTCGCTGCCCACTGCAGCCCCCGGTGGATGATGGTCGAAGCTCGGTGGAGCCTGCGTGGCGGCATCGAAACCACGATCACCGTTCAGATCGGGAACCCCTCCATCGTACCACCTCGCACGCTGTAGCGTCCCATGCCAATCGCCACGAGCAGGCCGCAAGCAATGCGACTGTGTCTTTGATCCCGCGATAAGGTGTCGCTTGTGAGCGTCACGCGTTGCTGAATTCCATTAACCCGACCGACGAATTGGGACGTTTCCGGGACATTCCCGCGGTTCGCGAAGTTCACTTTCTCTTGACACGAGACCCACGACAAAGTAGCATGGGCCTCTCACAGGGGGAGGAGTTTTTGGGAGGGCGTGCGGTTTCGGGCTTGAATCGTGCCGGTCCGCGCGTTCGGAAGGAATGGAGAGAGGGAGTCGGGCTGGCGCTCTGTTGGGAGACGGAATGCCGTAAACCGACATCAAGCGGGAGGGAGGAAGGTTGCACCTTTCTAGGGTCGCAGTCCAACGGCTGCTGTTTGTACATATTTCGGGCGATTATCGTCAGGAGCTTTCTAGGCACCTGGACGAGTTCGGGTACGACGTGCACGCCGTCGATTCCGTCGAAGCCGCTTTGACCGCGCTGTCCAAGGGCGACGTGTTTCCGACCGTCCTGATCGTCGCGAGTGACCGAGCGGATCGCATGCGGTCGGCCTATGACGACTTGGTCGAGGGTATTCGCGCCGTCCGGCGCGTCTCCGCCGACAGTCAGATCGTGCTCACCGTCGACGCTTCCATTGACATCAGCCTCTGCTGCCAGGCGATCAAGAGCGGATTGGCTGGATTCATCGAAATCGAAGGTGGACGTGTCGACCCCGACGTGCTGCGCCGCCGCCTTGAGCAGGCGAATCGCCGCTACACGCTGGCCCGCAATGAAGCAGCCAAGCTGCATTCGGGCGAGGTTTTCGATGAGACCGGCATTGTCGGCGCGAGTCGCGCCATGGCGATGCTCCTCTCCCAAGTCGCGCGCGCCGCGGAGGTATCCGATGCGCCCGCCTTGATCTATGGTGAATCCGGAACTGGAAAACAACTTCTCGCCGACATGATCCACCGGCTCGACCCCAAACGCAACGCCAAACCGCTCCTCTCCGTCAACTGCGCGGCCATTACCGGAACGTTGGCGGAAAGCGCGATGTTCGGACACGTCAAGGGTGCCTATACCGGCGCGACCGATTCCCGGCTCGGCTACTTCCGCGCCGCAGACGGCGGATCGGTGTTCCTCGACGAAATCGGCGAGCTCAGCCTTGAACTACAGCCCAAGCTTCTGCGGTTCCTTCAGGAGGGCGTCGTCATGCCGGTTGGCGCTGACAAGGAGTTTCCCGTCGACGTGCGCATCATCGCGGCAGCCAACCGCCGCATTCCCGCGCTGGTCGAGGAGGGGC
>JAJDDS010000248.1 GCA_029260195.1 Phycisphaerae bacterium | reverse complement strand
CATCTCCAGCATGACCGGCATCCCGCTCACGCGTATGGACAAGGACGAAGCCGAACGCCTGCTCGGGCTCGAAGACGAGTTGCACAAGCGGGTCATCAGTCAAAACGAAGCCGTCAACGCCGTGGCTCGGGCCGTGCGTCGCAGCCGTAGCGGGCTCAAGGATCAGAATCGGCCGATGGGGAGTTTCGTCTTCGTCGGCCCCAGGGGTGTCGGCAAGACCTATCTGGCGAAGTGTCTGGCGGAGTTCATGTTCGGCGATTCGGACGCGCTCATGGTTCTGGACATGTCCGAGTACATGGAGAAGCACAACGTGTCCCGTCTGATCGGCGCGCCGCCGGGGTATGTCGGTTACGAAGAAGGGGGTCAACTGACCGAGCGCGTTCGCCGTCGCCCGTACTGCGTCATCCTGCTTGACGAGATCGAGAAGGCGCACAGTGACGTGTTCAACATGCTGCTTCAGATCATGGAGGAGGGGCGCCTCACCGACTCGTTCGGTCGGCATGTCGACTTCAAAAACACCATCCTCATCATGACGAGCAACATCGGCGCCGCCAAGATCACGCACCAGGAAGCCTTTGGGTTCCAAAAGCGTGACGAGGACGTGTCCTACGAGAAGATGAAGGACACGCTCAAGAAGGAGCTCGAAGAGCACTTCCGGCCGGAGTTCATCAACCGCCTCGACGAGGTTATCGTCTTTCGCAAGCTCGTCCACATTGACCTGGTCAGCATCGTCGATCTCGAGGTCGCCAAGTTGGCTGATCGCTTGCGAAACAAGGGCCTCGAACTTGAACTTACCCAGGGCGCCAAGGACTTCCTGATCGACCGCGGTACCGACGAGAAATTCGGAGCCCGGCCGCTTCGCCGTGCCATCGAGCAGTACGTCGAGGACGCGCTTTCCGAAGCGATCCTGCGTAACGAGTACGCCGGGTGCGATACGGTGGTCGTGAACGTCAAGAAAGGCGAGACCGAGGACGACCTCGAAATGCTGGTCTTCAAGGGCGAGAAACGAGCCGACGACGAGCCCGAACCGGTCGCCGCCGGCGCCAAAGACGCTACGTAGCTTCCCAAGCGGCGTCCATCAATCAGACTTCCAAACGCTCCGGTCGCGCCCGATCGGAGCGTTTTTCTATTACGCACCGTCCGTTATCGCGCACTGAAGATCAGGGAGCGTCGCCGCGCACGAACGTACGTCCCGCCCACGCGATCAACACCGCGCCGGTGGCTGCGAGGACCGCGATCGGAACGGAGAATCGGAACCAATACAAACGCGCCAAGTGACGCGCGTAACGCCACTGCTCGCGGAGTGACAGTTTGCTCGCGCCGGCAGCCCGCCCCGCAAACGTGATCGGGACCTCCGCGATCCGATCGCAACGCGACTTGACCGCCAACTCCAGCACGATCTTGTATCCGATCGGGTGCAATCGCCCCGCGCGATGAAACGTCTCGCGCGACATCGCGCAGAAACCGCTCATCGGATCACGCACGCCCACGAGCATCCGTGCGGGAACGGTGGCTACAAAACTGTTCAGGCGTCGGAACCAACTCCACTCCGCGTCGATCCCCGCGCCCGGAACATACCGCGATCCAATGGCCATCTCCGCGCCTCTGACGATGCCCTCGACCAATGCCGGAACCGATTCGGGCGGATGCTGCAGATCCGCGTCCATGATGACCATGATGTCATGCCGCGCCCGCTCCAAACCGCACACGACCGCCGACGCCAGCCCGCGCTCCTCCGTTCGGACGAGTAGCCGCACCGAATACTCCGACGCCAGTCGTCGGACAATCTCGGCTGTTCCATCCCGCGAGTCGTCGTCGACGAAGATGATCTCCCCCGTCATGCGTGCGGCGTCCAACGCAGCGAACACGCGGCGCGCTAACGCCTCAATGTTCGGCGATTCGTGGTACGTCGGGACAATGATGGATACGGGGGTCATCATGGCGATGCCTTAGCATATAAGCCAAAGGCATGCGATTGTCATGAGTTCCGCGGGGGCGACTCCGGCTGGGTGACCCTGGGGGGTTGCCCGCCCAGGGTTCCCGCAGACCCGTACGTGCGCGATTGACGCATACGGTTCCTCGAGTCACGGGTTCGCTGCGCGACGGTATACGGGTTGGCGTAAGTCGAACCCAACCCGGAGTCCGCCAGTACTGGGCCATCGCAGTCGCGTTCACGCATCGAATCCGGACTCACGACGGGAGCCCTCGCGGTTGGCGGCGCCAGAAAAGGGCGGCGGTGCGGCGACGCGCGCAAGAAAAAAGCGGGCTCGTCGTAGAAGACGAGACCCGCTTGGAGTTGTACGTCAGGAGGTTGCCAGACGTTTCTTAACGACGGCGACGCAGCGCCGAGAATCCGCCAAACGCGAGCAACGCCAGCGTCGCCGGCTCGGGAATCACGTTGACCGTGATCATACCCGCGCTCGGGTCGACCGGAATCTGATTCCCAACCGCGTCAATGACGAACGCACCGGTTGAAACTTCGTAGGTGCCAATCTCAAGAGCCGCGATGTCGAGATCGACCGTCGCAGCCATGAACGTGTTGGGACCGGCTGGAATGTCGAACGTCGGCGAGAAGCTGACGACCACCGGCGCGGGCAGCGTGTTGTCCGGGAACCAGTTGTTCAGGTCGGCGAAGGGAGTGTCGGACCAGGCGAAGTTCGACATGCCGACGTCCGCAGTC
>JAJDDS010000247.1 GCA_029260195.1 Phycisphaerae bacterium | reverse complement strand
ACTGAAGGGCTGTCGGATCCTCCGCAGCCGCATTCCGCAACGCCTGTACCAGCGACTCGGCGCTCAGGAATGTCGCCTCCGCATACCGCTCGTGATCCGGACTGACCTGATCGTACGCAGCGGCAGCCTGCTCGAATCGCTCGATGTGCTCCAAGTGTTGCGCGAGGAAGAACTGCCAGTATCTCGCGCCGTCCGATTCCGCGTACCGTCCGGTCAGCGTCGTCAGCGCGCCGAGGTACAGATCCTGAATCTCTACCCGCGACCCCAGCCCGGAATCCTGCCGCAACTCCCACGCTAGTTGCACCGCAAATGTTGCGGCGTCGTATGCGCGATCGAATTCCGGATGGTCCCGCGCCACGCTCAAAAACCCGCCGGCAGCATCGAGTCGCCGGCCACGGCGATACAGTCCAACCGCCAGATTGAAACCCGCCTCCGCACGCAGATCCGCTGACGTCGCGGGGTCCAGCCGCAACACCGAACGCGCCACCGCGGTCGCGTGATCCAGCACAGCCGTCCGTTGCTCCTCGAGCGCGACGACATCGCCGTGGTCCGTCGCTGCCCCGTTCAGGCGGGCGCGCGCAATCTTGGCTGTCAACCCGTCCGCCTCCCCCAGCGCACCCGCAGCCACCGCGCACCGCTCGAACGCCGAAAGTGACGACACGTCTGACGAATCGCGCAGCAGCTCGTAAAGCGCCGAATAGATCTCCTCCCGTCGCGACACATCCCGCTGAACGATCCCCACGAGACCCATCACCGCCCGATCGCGCAGCGCCCGCGCCAAGTCTGGGCGGGCGCCGGCCTCCAGCGCATCCGCCTCCGCCCGTAGAACCGCCCGCTCGAGTAACGCCACAATCAGCCTAGAGCCGAACTGCCCACCGCGTCCACGCTCGGTCTGCCGTCGAAACACCTCCACAGCATCCTTGGCGGCTTTATGATTGCCCGCCTCGGCGAAACTGCGCACCAGCTCGATCCGGGCCAGCGTCACCACCCACTCCAGTTCCTCCCGCTCCTTGTTGCTCACCACACCCGCCACCACATCGATCGATCGCCCCAACGTGCGCCGCGCCTCGGCGTGTTTGCCCAATTGGCGTTGCGCCATCCCGCCCAGCAGCAGCGCCTGAGCCTGGTAGTGCGTCGTCGCATGCGGCGTGTCCAGAAGGTTCGACCTGTCGACCAGGTAATCCAAAACCTCGCGCAACCCCAGGTTCCGCGCAGGATCGCCACCGGAACGTGCAATCGCCCGATAGTACCGAGCCCACGCCAGGAGATAGTCCACCATCGCCATGTCCCGCTCAAGACGATCGATCTCCCCCGCGGACTCCATCCGGTCGTACATCGCGGCTGACAGGTCGTCGAGCCCGTCGTACCGGACGCTCAATGACGCGTACAGATCCCCGAGGACCGACGACGCACGGTCCATCAGAGGCGCCAGCCCCGCGAAGTCGCGCGCCGTCCCCCCGCGATACAGAATGTTGGCCGTGTACCGCTCGGCTTCCGTGTACAACAATGAGCGACCGAGTTCGATTCGCCAGCCCCGAGTCTCTTTGTCGTCGCCGCGCCGCTCGATCAGAGACTCCAGCAGCCGATTCGCCTCGGAAATCGCCGCTTGACGCTCCGCGGGAGTGCGCGACGGGTCGGCATATTCCGCCAATTTGATGTCGCGTGACAGCAGCAACCCGGCCAACTCGTTCACGGGCGGATGCTCGCGCAAATGCAGCGCCAACAGATCGGTCAATCCTCGCCGCTTCAGTCCCCGATAGAAATCCGCGGAGTCGAATCGGCGGGCCTCGGGATACGCGTCGCCGTCCGCGCGCGCCGTCGACACCGGTACACACAGCGCGACGACCAGGCACGCCAACGCGCGATACCGCCCCGGATTAGTCCAACCCGAACGAGACATGCTTACACGCCGCCCTCACCGCCGCATTCCAGCAGCCGACCACATGATCCCACGCCACGTCAGGCGCCGTACGGATCACCACCGGCGTCTCATCGTCGAACCCTGGATTCTCGCGCACCTGTTTCAGGAATGCTGACAACTCGATGAACGTCGTCGGCTGATCGACGAAATTCTCGACGTTGATCGAATAATCAGTCGGCCCCGGACCCGTCTGCACCACACGCACCACGATCGGCGTGATCGGCAGCGCGACCTCGCTCGCTGCCGAACCCTGACGCGGAAATTGCGCAGGCAGAATCCCCTCGGCCCGCTTGAACGTCGTCGTCGCGATGAAAAAAATCAGCAGCAGGAAGACCACGTCCACCATCGGCGCCAGGTTCAGTGTCAAACGTGTTAGCTCACGCGGCGCCCGCTTCCGTCGCGGCCGAAAGTGAACAACGGGCGAATCCGTTCCGGAACCGATCGATGGCGGCATCACTCGCCCCCCGCGTCGCCCACGTGGGCGACAATGTTCATCATCTCGATCCCGTTCTCCGCCACGATTTGCATCACCTCGCGCACGTCTCCGTACCGCACTCGCCGGTCCGCGCGAACGACCACCTTCAACCGTGGTACCGCACGCTTGTGCAGCATCAGCCTTTCCGCGATTTCCGCCAGCGGCTCCGGCCGGGTCGGACCGATGCTGTACGCCACCGGGCTGGTCTCCGGCGCGTCCGGATCAATCAGCCTCACGTTGATAATCACCCGATCCGTCAGCTTCGTGTTCAGCGCTTGGCTGTGATCCGGATCGGGAAGCTCCAGCGGAATCCGCTCAGCCGACGCGAACGTACTCACAAGAACAAAGAAGATGATCAACAAGAAGACGACATCGATCATCGGCGCCATGTTGAATGTCAGCGATTGTCGGGGATGGTATTTCGTGTTCGACGCCATCTCAGGCCAGTTCCCTCGTCTACGCGTTCCGTGCTGCCGTCCCCGTCTCCGCCCCGGGCTTGAACGACGCCAGCAGATGGTCCGCAGCCATTGCGCACTCCGCCGTCAGCACGTCAATCCGATTGCGAAACAACGCGAACACACTCAGCGCGGGGATGGCGACCAGCAACCCCCAAAATGTCGTCACGAGCGCCACCGAAATGTCATCCGCGATGCGCGCCGGTTCCGGCATCCCCCCCGCCTGCCGAATCGACGCGAACAGGCCGATCATCCCGTACACCGTCCCGAACAACCCCACCATCGGGCTGATGTTCCCGATCACGTTCAGGTACTCGATCTTCCGCATCATTCGAGCCGACCGCTCCTCGAGCGATTCCTCGACCGCCCGCTCCATGGCTGCATATCCGTTCTGCGATTCCATCAATCCGGTATTCACGACGCCCGCCAGCATGCTCGGCTCTTCCGCGGTAAACGTCAGCGCGTCACCGTACTCGCGATTCTGTAGACGTTCGGAGATTCGCTGATACGTTTCGATCGGCAGAAATGTCTGCCGGCGTATCGAGATGCAATAGTCAATCGTCAGCGCCACCGTCGCCACCGATAACGGCACGAGCACAAACCAAGTAATCGCGCCCCCCTTGACCAGGAAGTGATCGAACACGCGCATGACGGCGCCGCTCTCGGACTCGTCCTGCCCGAACGCGATCACCGGCAACCCTGCCGACACAATCAGAAACGCCCAACCGCATACACGTCGTCGCACCTGTCGACACTCCTTCGAGCATGCTCGTCGCGCCCGCGGTCCCCCGCGGCACGACGGCAGCCCCGTCATCCCGTCGTTTTCAATCGGGTCGCCAGCTCCGTAGCCCGCGCCTTCGTCACTGCGGATATCCGGTCATGATTCATGCACTCACCGAGCAGCTGTAACGCCGTCGGGATCCGTCCGATGCGCTCATGCACCCGCGCCGCCATCAGCAACGCCTCCGGCGCCAGCACGTCGTCGCGATAGTGAATCACCAAACGCGCCGCCGCCCAGCCCGCACGTATCGCGCCTTCGTCGTCGCTCGCCGACTCCATTAACGCCGCCGCTTTGATCAAAAGCAGCTCGGGCAACACCTGCTCGGGCGCATCCTCCAACCCTTCATTGGCCGCCCGCAACACCTCGGCCACCGCCCCCGATTCGAGCATCGTCGCCAACGCTTCCCGATACACGCGGTACACCGGCCGAGTGGCGATGATCCTCGGAATCGGCTGCCGAACCAGCTCGCGCGCCATGGCGATCGCGTCGCCCCGCCCGCTGCGGCGCACGATGTGGAACCGGAGCATCTCCAGCAACACACGCCCGCTCTGCGACGGCACGTCGTCAATCACGGTCTCGATTTCCTTCAACGCCCGGGCGGTCCCCCGCGACTGCCTCGAGGGCGCTACGACCGGCAGCAACTCCGCCGCCAGCGATGCACCACCCGACTCGTCGCTCAGCAGCTTGCGAAACTGTTGCGCGATCGTGTCGATGCGATCCCCGCGATCGCAAGCCAGGATATACCGCGCTCGCGCCAAGCGCTCCCAGAACCCCGACGCCAGCCGAACAGTACGCTCGTAATGAACCAGCGCACGAACATAATCGTTCTTCTCCAGTCGCGCCTCAGCCTCGTTCAGATCCCCCAGCATTCCGAGTGAATCCACGCGGATCCGCTCGACCTCCGCCAGCGGCGCGTATCGAAACGCCCCCGACAATGTCCGAAACGCGATGTTCCCACCCTCCAGATCGACGATGCGAACATCCCCGTACGTCGTCCCACCATGAACAATTTCGTCCGCACCGACCTCTGCCGCCACCCAACCACACGTTACCCCGATCACCATCTTCGGGAACGCCTGCGTCGTCATTCCGAGCGCAGCGAGGAATCTAGCCGA
>JAJDDS010000246.1 GCA_029260195.1 Phycisphaerae bacterium | reverse complement strand
GAATGGAGGTTCTCCGTTTCACACCGAACCACTGCAACAGACAACCCAATTGAACACTCGAGGGCGAATCCGTACACTGATGGGTGGACACGTCGGACCGACGAAAGGGACGACCGGCGTGCCTGTCGGTGATGTTCAGGTGGAGGGGATTGGTCGAACCCCCCCCAAGGAGAGCGCATCATGCAGCAGGCCGGAATGACAGCAGCATCGTTTGCGGCGACATTGAGCATGCTCGCGGGCATGGCCGTGGGACTGGCGACGCCGCTCCCCGCCCGGGGCGGAGACGTGCCCTTCACCGAGCACGTGATCTCGACCAGCGCCAACGGAGCCTATTCCGTTTTCGCGGCGGACGTGGACGGCGACGGGGACACCGACGTCCTCTCCGCGTCATACTCTGACGACAAGATCGCGTGGTACGAAAGCGACGGGGGCTTGCCCCCGAGCTTCACCGAGCGGGTGATCTCGACCATCGCAGACAAGGCCACCTCCGTTTTCCCAACGGACGTGGACGGCGACGGGGACACCGACGTCCTCTCCGCGTCATGGGGTGACGACAAGATCGCGTGGTACGAGAGCGACGGTGGCTCGCCCCCAACCTTCACCGAGCACGTGATCTCGACCGCCGCGGACGGGGCCCATTCCGTTTTCGCGACAGACGTGGACGGCGACGGGGACACCGACGTCCTCTCCGCGTCATTCTGGGATGGCAAGATCGCGTGGTACGAAAGCGACGGCGGCTCGCCCCCGACCTTCACCGAGCGGGTGATCTCGACGGCCGCCAGCGGGGCGACTTCCGTTTACACGACGGATGTAGACGGCGACGGGGACACCGACGTCCTCTCGGCGTCAAGCAACAAGATCGCGTGGTACGAGGGCGACGGTGGGTCACCCCCGAGCTTCACCGAGCGCGTGATCTTCAGTTCCGGCGCATACCCCCGCTCCGTCTTCGCAACGGACGTGGACGGCGACGGGGACACCGACGTCCTATCCGCGTCACAGGAAATCAAGATCGCATGGTACGAAAGCGACGGCGGCTCGCCCCCGACCTTCACCGAGCACGAGATCTCGACAAACGCCGCCGGCGGCTACTCCGTCTTCGCGACGGACGTGGACGGCGACGGTGACGTCGATGTCCTCTCCGCGTCATGGTTTGACGACAAGATCGCGTGGTACGAAAACGACGGCGGCTTGCCCCCGACCTTCACCGAACGGGTGATCTCGACCACCGGTGACGAGGCCCTGTCCGTCTTCGCGACGGACGTGGATGGCGACGGGGACATCGACGTCCTCTCCGCGTCAAACAACGACAACAAGATCACGTGGTACGAGAACCTCAGCCCGTGCGGTTTCGATTCCGACTGCGACGGCGGCGTGGATCTGGACGACTTCGCGGTCTTTTTCGATTGCGTCACAGGCACCGGCGGCGGGCCGCTCACACCCGAGTGCCTCCCAACCGACGCCGACACGGACGGCGACGTCGATCTGCTGGACTTCGGTGCGTTTCAGGCCGCATTCACCGGCCCGCAGTAGAACGTCCGCGCGACCGACGTCCTTCGTGCTCTCCGCGCTGATCCGGCTCCCTTTCTCCGGTTTTCGGCCTTTGGCTTTCTGTCGGACCTCGTTCCCTTCGTCCCTCCGTCCCTTTCCCTTACAATCCCCCCATGCCGACCCAGATCTACCTCGACAACAACGCGACCACCCAGCCGCTCCCCGAGGTGGTCGAGCGCATGCTTCCTTTCCTCCGCGAGCGGTACGCCAACCCGTCCAGCGTCCATCGCTTCGGCCAGCGCCTCCGCCACGAAGTCGACCTGGCTCGCGAGACGGTCGCAGCCCTCATCAACGCCCGGCCCAAGGAGATCGTCTTCACCAGCGGCGGCACCGAGAGCATCAACCTGGCCATCCGCGGACACCTGGCGTCCTACCCCGAAAAAAAACACGTCATCACCAGTACCGTCGAGCACAGCGCCGTCAGAAAGGTCTGCGATAAGCTCCGCGAGAACGGCTACCGCGTCGACGAGATCGCCGTCGACGACCAGGGCCGCCTCGACACCGCCGAATTGGAGAACCGCATCACAGCAGACACCGCCCTGGTCACCATGCTCCACGCCAACAACGAAACCGGCGTCCTTCTCGACATCCCCCGCGTGGCGACCCTTTGCAAGTGCCATAACGTGACACTCCACGTCGACGCCGTTCAGTCCGCCGGGAAGATCCCGATCGACGTAGCCGATCTTCCCGTCAAAATGCTCACGCTATCGGCCCACAAATTCCACGGGCCTAAGGGCGCGGGCGCCCTCTACATCCGCCGCCGGACCCGCGTCGAACCTCTCGTCGTCGGCGGTAGCCAGGAACGCAACCTACGCGGCGGGACCGAGAACGTCCCCGCCATCATCGGGCTCGCCGCCGCCGCCGAATGCGCCATCCAACGCGACCCAGTCGGCACCGATCGCGTGCGCGACCTGCGCGATCGCCTCGAAACCGGCATCCTCAGCGACGTCCCCAACGCCCAGGTCAACGGCGCTGCGGCTGACCGAATCCACAACACCACCAACATCGCCTTCCCCGGCCTCGAAGCGGAAGCCATACTCATCCTGCTCAGCGACGCGGGTATCTACGCATCCGCCGGGTCAGCCTGCAGCAGCGGGTCCCTCGAACCCTCCCACGTGCTCAAAGCCATGGGCATCGAACCCAGCGTCGCCAAGGGCGCCATCCGTTTCAGCCTGTCCCACAACAACACCCACGAGGAGATCGACCACGTCGTTGCCACCGTCCCCAAGCTCCTCGCCCGCCTCACCAGACTCGCCCAATGACCCCGCGATCCAAGCGAGGCAGCGCGCATCCCGCGCGCACACAAACGAGCCGCCTGTCGCCCCCGTCCCGTTCCTCCCCTGTTCAGCACAGCAGTTCGGCACGAAGGACGGTGACAGCCTGCCCGCGGATGAGTGTGCGCTCGCCCTTGAGCTCGACATGGACGATGCCACCGCGGCGAGAGGATTGAAACCCGACGAGTTTTTCGCGCGACAGACGCGCCGCCCAATGCGGGCACAGTGTGCAATGGGCTGACCCGGTAACCGGATCCTCGTCGATGCCGCTGGCTGGTGCGAAGAAGCGGGAGACAAAGTCGAAACGCTCGTCA
Organism: Phycisphaerae bacterium; assembly: GCA_029260195.1. Taxonomy (GTDB): domain Bacteria; phylum Planctomycetota; class Phycisphaerae; order UBA1845; family UBA1845; genus OFTM321. Next base: position 4,584 of record JAJDDS010000246.1, on the reverse strand, counting down.
TCCGACCGCGCGGTCACGATAATACCGCGCGCCGAGAACGCACCCAACGCCCGAAAGTCGGGGGCGAGCGCGCGGACTGTCTGTTCGGATTCCACCTCGACGATGTAGTCCTCGCGCCCTTTTCCGAAGTAGATCGGTGACACGCCGAGCGCCTCAGCCAATCTCGGGATCGCGTCGACCCGCTCGGGCGGATCGGTGGGGAAGTCGAGTTCGATGGAATCCCCCCGCCGCGACGCCGAGAGGAGGCCGCTGTGGGTGTGGAAGTGGGCGGTGTCGTCCGCGCGGATCAATTCGCGCTCCCAGAGGACGTGGGCGCTCGCGAGCGTGGCGTGCCCGCAGAGGTTGACCTCGACGGCCGGCGTGAACCATCGCAGGTCGAACCCGTCGTCACGTTGGACGAGAAACGCGGTCTCCGCGAGGTTCATTTCCGCAGCCACGTTTTGCATCCATGCGTCGTCGCGCGGTCGGTCCAGGACGCAGACGGCTGCGGGGTTTCCGGCGAAGGGTCTGTCGGTGAAGGCGTCGACTTGCGTGATAGTCAGCCGCATGGGAACCCACTTTCATTCAGTATCTCAATGGTCCGTGCCAAGTCGCCCTCCTTGACGAGGAGATAGTCGGTGTCGTAGGTAGATATCGTGAAGACACCGATGCCCGCATCGGCAAGCGGCGCGGTGATGGCTGCGATCACCCCGACGAGGGCGAAGTCGAGCGGCCCTTCCAGCTTGAGGCATCGCCAGGGAGCTTCCGTCACGATGTCCGGTGGAACGGAGTCTCGCGGGCAGACGATCGAGAGTTCATCAGCCGTGCGCGTCACCGAGAGGAACTCGCCGTACTGAGCCCAATGCGGAACGTCGTCGTCGCGGCCGAGGCGACAGACGGCGTACGTGTCCGACAGGAGCGACAGTTTCCGTGGTTGCGTCGCCATGATATCCTTCGTCGATGAGCAGGGCGATTCTTGTTTCTGGAATCGGTACGTCTATAGTCATGGTAAGCGAACCGGCGGGACGTCGAAAGGGCGGCGACAGGATTGAACATGCTTGACAGTTGGATGCGATTTCAGAACGCCGTTTGGTGGCGCCGGGCGCCGGTGAAAGCCGTCGTGCTGGGCGTGACCGTATTCCTCGTGTGCTTTCCGTATCCGAAATTGTTCGTCCGTCACGTCCTGCGCTGGAGCGACCCGAATGTGCTGATCGAACCCGACGCGGCGGAGTTGCTCCCCCTGCTCGACGAACTGCGACCCAAACTGTCGAACATCGAAGCCGGACCCGACGCACTGAAAGTGGTTGAGAAATTCGTCTACGAGAAAGTGCCCTATGCGTGGGATTGGGACACCTGGGGCGTTGTGGACTACATCCCGACCGTCCCGGAAGTGATGGATGCCGGCCAGGAGGATTGCGACGGCCGGGCGGTGGTGTCCGCGTCGCTGCTGCGCAACCTGGGCTATCAGGCTGACTTGGTAACCGACACAACGCACGTCTGGGTCAAGACCGATCAAGGCGAGACCATGTCACCGGGAAAGCTGCCCAAGTTGGTGGAGGCCGGCGAGGACGGTGTGACCATCAACTGGGGCAGCCTGCTCAACATCCCCAGGAATTTCGGCTACGGCGTGGCGGTGTTTCCGTTTTGGCGGGAGATGACCATCGTGCTGGTGTTCTGGGGATTGGCGCTTCGCACCGGCATCGGACGCGTCGGACCCGCGGTATGTTTGCTGCTGATGTTGAACGGTTTGGTGCTGCTGCGGTACGCGAGTGCCAACCCGTGGCACGACGCCCCCGCCGACGTCGCAGCCGAGTGGTTCGCGCTTGCGAACCTTGCAGCCGGTGTCGTGATGTCGCAAGTGATGCAGCGCCGCGCCCGGCGTTCGGGGGCGGTCACGGCTCTCAACGCCGACCGGCTCGGCGATGCTCGCCGGAATAAGTAAGCCTGACCCCCTTCCCTTCCTTCCCTTCCCTTCCCTTCCCTTCCCTTCCCTTCCCTTCCCTTCCCTTCCCTTCCCTTTATATCTCTTCAAGTTTTGCGAGGTACTTCTGTGTTTCGTAATGTGCCTTTTTGAGGCGTTCGATGTCCTCGGCGGTAATGTCTCGCTTGGCGGGGTGCATGACGGCGTTCCTGATCGAGTTTATTCCTGCCACCCACGAAAGTGCGCTGGCTTTCGATTGGCAAGGCGTTGCTTGCTGAAAGTGCCCCCAGTTGCTTCTTGCAATCTCCCTGTAGTCAATGAGCTCGAAATAGGATTCCTTTGGAAGAGGGCAGCCCTCTTCCTCCATCCGATGCACGCATTTCTGGCGAACGCCCAAGGGTACCCCATTGACCCACCACTCATCGTCGCCGTGTATCCGCTTCAACACTCGGATAATCGCAAAAGCAAGGTCCCTTTCTATCCTGGAGCACCATTCATAGGCTTGGACATTCGAACGACGACCACCATCATAAGGAGTTCGGGGGACACACACTTTATCTCCGGAGTTCGGGCGAGTTCGGGGGACACACACTTTATCTCCTGTTTTCTTGAGTTCGGGGGACACACACTTTATCTCCTGTTTTCTTGGCGGTGTCCGGGCCGGAGATTCGGGGGACGCACACTTTATCTCCGGGGGTTTTTGGGGGCGCGGGCCGGGGTTGCGGGGGGTGAGTCTCGGCCGGTGCGCGATTCCCCGGCGAACGCGGCGGCCGAGTAGTTCGCGCTGGCAAATCTGGCGGGTGGGGTAGTGATGTCGCAGATGATGCAACGGCGTGCCTGGCGGGCGAGGCGGTGTAGCGCCACCCCTTGTGGGCGGCGATGTCCGGTGGGGACGTCGTTTACGCATCGCGCCACCCACAAGGGGTGGCGCTACATTGGGCGCGAATGCACGCGACGCAAATGAACGCGGCGCGCGGGAACGCTCAATCGCGGGCGGCGGCCCGGGCTTTTTGGTGGGCGGCGATGACCTCTTCCTGGACGCTCTTGGGGGCGCGGCGGTAGGCGAGGAACTCCATGCTGAACGTAGCCCGTCCCTGCGTTACGGATCGGACGTCGGTGGCGTATCCGAACATCTCGGAGAGGGGGACCTCCGCCTCGATGATACAGGACTGCGGTTTGACCTCCGCGCCGGCGATGATCCCCCGGCGGGAGCTGATGTCGCCGGTGACGATACCCTGACACTCTGTGGGGGCTTCGATTTCGACCTTCATGATCGGTTCGAGGATGATGGGCTTGGCCGCGAGGAACGCGTGCCGGAACGCCGTCCGGGCGCACACCTGGAACGCGAGGTCAGAGGAATCGACCGAGTGCGACGTGCCGTCTTCGAGGAGCATCTTCGTTCGGACGATCTCGCAGCCAGCCAGGGGGCCTTTCGTACGCGCCATCTGGAACCCCTTGTCGACCGAGGGGATGTACTCGGTGGGGATACGTCCGCCGGTGACGACGCTTTCGAATTCGTAATCCTCCTCGCAGTCCTCGGGCAGGGGGATGAGCTTTCCGATGACGTGGGCGTACTGTCCGGACCCACCGGTCTGTTTCTTGTGCTTGTAGTTGTAGCTGCTCTCAGTCGTCGGAGCCTCACGAAACTGGACCTTCGGGCGACCGATGACGAGCTCGCACTTGTATTCGCGTTTGAGTCGTTCGACGTAGACTTCGAGGTGCAGTTCGCCCATGCCGCTGATGATGGTCTCGTCCGATTCCTCGGCGTGGTGAACGTGGAACGTCGGGTCCTCACGCACGAACCGCCCGATACCGCGCGACATCCTATCGCGATCGGCGGAGGTGGCGGGGGAAATCGCGAGTGAGATCACAGGCTCGAGCACCTGGATGGCTTCGAGGGCGAACCGCTCTTGGGGGTCGCAAATCGTGTCGCCGGAGTTGCAGTCGACGCCCATGATACCCACGATGTCGCCCGCGCGGGCTTCACTAACCTCCTCGCGACGGTCGGCGTGGATCTTGAGAATCCGCATGACGCGCTGTTTCTTGCCGGTTCGGGAGTTGGTGTACTGTTGGCCTTTGATCATCGTTCCGCGGTAGACACGCGTGTAGGTAACCTGTCCGAAGGTCTCGTCCACGAGTTTGAATGCCATCGCCACAAGCGTTCCGTCGGGGTCGGCCGTGATGGCGGCTTCGGCACCGTCGTTGTGGTTGTCGGAGGCGTAGGCGATCCGATCGAGCGGGCTGGGGAGGTAGTGGCAGACCGCGTCGATGAGCCCCTGGACGCCTTTGTTGTGGTACGCGCTGCCGAAGATGACCGGAGTGATGTCGCGGCTAAGGGTCGCGGATCGGACGGCGCTGCGGATGACCTCGGCCGTTGTCTCACCGTCTTCGAGCATGATCTCCATGAGGGTGTCGTCGTAGAGGCTCAGCGTGTCGAGCATACCGGCGCGGGCGCGGTCAGCCTCGTCGCGGAGGTAGGCTGGGATGTCGGACGTCTTGACGACCTCGCCATTGGCGCCTTCGCAGTCAATGCGCTTCATGTCGATGAGATCGATGACGGCTTCGAAGGTCTCGCCGGCGCCAATCGGAATCTGCAAGGGGACCGCGACGTGCCCGAGCTTGGTCTCGAGTTCGTTGACGACGCGTGCGGGGTCGGCGCCGACGCGGTCCATCTTGTTGATGAA
>JAJDDS010000245.1 GCA_029260195.1 Phycisphaerae bacterium | reverse complement strand
AGGGCACACGCCGGATTGCAATCCGCGGATGTCGGGGCAGTTAATCTAACCCAAGTCCTTTCGGAATTGTTCAGCGAACTGGCTCTGAATGCCGCTCAGCACAGCGAGTCCGAGGTCGGCGCGTTTGGCTGCGTCCAGTTCTTCGAGTCAGGGAGCGGCTCGCGGTTTACCTGCACCGTGGCGGATGGCGGGATTGGGGTCTTCGCAAGCTTGTGCAGAAACAAGGCACTCCAGTTGCGAGTGAGCTACGATTGGGATGCTCTTGAACTCGCCGTCCGCGAGCGCGTCAGCGGCACGGAGGATCCACACCGTGGGATCGGATTATACGGCGTCAGCGAGGACGTGCGCCGACCTCATCATTCGTTGTTGCTCCACTCCGGATTGGGATCGTTGGAGATCAGCGAGGAACTGGAGAGTTCCGCACGGCGAACGCGATTGTTCCCCGGAACATTGGCCTTTCTCTCTATTCCCAGTTGACCATGCACACGCTTCGAGTCAGGGATGTGTTGAAGGACAAGATTCTGGTCAGCCGGGAGTCCGCGCGCCTGCTCGAGGACGCGCTTGGCGCGATCATGGCGGGCAAGAGCACCCCGGGAGGTCGCTCGGACACGACACGCTTGACCGTCGATTTCGAAGGCGTTGAGGGGATCGCTCCCTCATTCCTCGACGAACTGCTCCTGGTTTTCGAATCCATCATTGGGTCGGACACCAACGGGGTTGAGCGGCGTTTGGTTGTGGCGAATCCTCCCGCGCGACTTTCGCTGAAATTCGAGGCGATCGCACGCGGACATGGAATGTCGGTTCGGGCGCTGTCCGACGGTTCGTGGGTCCTGACTGATTCCGGAAACCCCCGCGCGTGATCGCGGGCTGACGGTGCGCGGGAGGCTCTTGGAGATTTCGGGACGCCGATTGCGGAGTACTCTGGGTCGGGACGGATGTGGGTGAATGAGACCGCGTGTCGGGGGCTGGGCGTCCGGCACACGATAGAGTCACAACGGGCATGGGTGGAAGTGGGGGCGTTGGTGCGTGTGTCGCATAGGAACATACCCGCGGTGCGCATGGGCATGGCACCCGGCGCGGTGGGCCGGGCGGTGCGAGCGAGACGTCGCGCGGTGTGTGAGTCGGCGCTAGTCACCGGGGTGGTCCTTGGCGCGGGTCCACTTGGAGTCATTGCGCAGGGATTCGAGGTATCTGCCGTTGCGGCCATGCTCGTAGGCGCGGAGGAGGAACTTGCAGAGGTACTCGACATTCGGGTCGAGCGGAGACTCCTCGAGGAGTTGGTGGATGGTGGCGACGATGGGGACACCGGAGGCTCGGGCACGCCTGGAGAAAAGTCGCAGGAAGGATTTCTTAAGCGTGAGAACCTGCCGCTCGGTGAAACCGGCGCGTTGAAGTCCGACGCCATTGACCATGCGTACTTCGCTGCGCGGTCCTCGAGCGGCGACGGCGACCATAAAGGGCGGGACATCCTGCGTGATGCGGGAGAGCCCTCCGACGAAGGCGTGTTTTCCAATAGTGACAAAGTGATGCACGCCGGTTCCGCCACCGAAGGCCACGTTGGATTCGACCTTCACATGACCGGCGAGCTGAACGTTGTTGGCGAAAATGCAATGGTCCGCGATGGTGCAGTCATGCGCGACGTGAACACCTACGAGCACGAAGTTGTTGTGTCCAATTCGGGTGTAGGAGCCACCGTTGGCTGTTCCGGGGTGGATGGTCACGTGTTCGCGGAAGATGTTGTCGTGGCCAATCTCTAGATAGGTCTCTTCGCCGCGGTATTTGAGGTCCTGGGGGGGCATTCCGATGATGGCGCCGGGAAAGAACTGGCAGCCGGCTCCGATGGTCGTGTGTCCTGCGACGGTAACGCCGTTGTGCAGGACACAATGGTCGCCCAAGGTGACGTTCGGTCCGACGACGCAGTGCGGACCGATCTCGACGCCGTTGCCGATGCGCGCGTCCGGGTCTACGACGGCTGTCGGGTGAACGCGGCGCGGAGCGATGGCGGGTACGGGCTGGAGGTTGCTAGTCATCGATGGTCCCCAAGTCCGCGTCCGTCATGGCGAACTTGATATAGGCTTCGGCGATCATGTCCGCGCCGACGGTGGCGTGACACTTGAGGTGTCCACCGCGAGGTGTGACGCGCAGGCTTTCGGCGGTAAGGACGAGTTGGTCGCCGGGTTGGACGCTCCTGCGGAATTTGACTTTATCCAAACTAAGAAGGACGGGGATTTTGCCTTTGTGTTCCAGCTCCTGGGAGAGAAGGATGCCGCCGATCTGGGCCATGGCTTCGATGATGAGGACGCCCGGCATGATCGGCTGACCGGGGTAGTGACCCTGGAAGAACGGTTCGTTGATGGTGACGTTCTTGATTCCGATTGCGCGGGTGGTTCCCTCGATACTGAGGATGCGGTCGATCATGAGGAGGGGGTATCGATGAGGGAGGATCCGGTGGACGCGCTGGATGTTCATCAGTGGTGGCCCGACGATGGCAGCCGACGCCTGACGTTTCCGGACGCCCTTCAGAATCGCGCGGACGACTTCGTGGTTGAGGGCGTGACCGCTCTTGCGGGCGTAGACGCGGCCGACGAGGCGTTGTCCAAGCAGCGCGAGGTCGCCGACGAGGTCGAGGATTTTGTGTCGGACACACTCGTTTGGGAACCGAAGCTCGTTTTGGATCGGACCGTCGGGGCCGAACACGACGATGTCGGAGTAACCGAGGTGCGTACCAAGTCCGGCGTTACGGAGCGCTTCAGCCTCGGATTGCAGGACGAAGGTGCGCGCGGGGGCGATCTCGTTGACGAAGAAGTCGGGCGTGATTCTTGCGGAAAACACCTGCCTGCCGATCGGGGTGGCGTCTCCGTAGTCGAGGTCGTAGAAGACCTCGAGGAAGTCGTCGTTGTCATTGAGCGGCGGTAGCGCGAGGACTTCCGCGTCACCGTCGGTGACACGGATGACGTCCGGGATCACGCATTGATCGCGGTCGGCGTCTTGTTCGCGCCAGCCGGCTTCCTGGAGCATGTTGACAAATGGAAGAGAGCTTCCGTCGCCCGCGGGTAATTCGTCGCCGGCAAGCTCGATGTCGAGGTTGTCGATTCCGAGGGCGGAGCACGCGCTGAGGCAATGCTCAACGGTTTCGATGGTGACGGTTCCGTTGCGGAGGGAGGTTCGGCGAGCGCGTTTAGAAACGTTCTCGACGCGCGCCGCGACGCGTATCGGCTTGGGTTGGTCGACGCGAACGAAAGATATCCCGGAATATGGTGAGGCGGGCCGGACCCGGAGCGTGGACTGCACTCCGGTGAAGAGACCCCGGCCGCTGATCTCGGCTGGTTTCTCGATGGTTCGCTGCGTCGTCAATGCAGTGGTCCCTTGGGTCGGGTGATCCGGGCGGCCTGACTCAAGTCGGTCGTCCCGCGCGCCGGTGGAGGGTATTGT
>JAJDDS010000244.1 GCA_029260195.1 Phycisphaerae bacterium | reverse complement strand
GGCGCGCGCAAGGCGCTCGGTGCGGCTGCGCTGTACTACCTCAACCCGTTGTCCATCTACAATTCTGCCTACTGGGGACAGGTCGATGCGATCCACACAGCCTTCGTGCTGCTGGGGATTGTGTTCGTGTCGCGGAGTCGGTGGGGTCTGGCGGGTGGCGCCGTCGCGCTGGCGATGCTGCAGAAGTTTCAGAGCATCGCGTTTGTACCGCTGCTGCTGTTCGACGCCTATTACCATCGTCGGTGGCGGGGTGTGGGTGTGATGTTGATCGGTGCGACCGTTATGGCTGCCTGGGTGTTGCTGCCCTTCGCGATGAGCGGATCGCTGGATGACGTGCTGTATCGAGCGTACGTCAACGTGGTGGGACAGTACCAATCGCTAACACCGAGCGCGTACAACGTTTGGCAGCTCACCGGCACGCCGTTGTGGAACGACTCGGTGGTTCCGCAGCCTGTGGCATTGGCGGCGGCGGCGGGGCGGCTGACGTTTCCCGCGGACGCGGCGCCTCTGCTTTGGTTCTCGTGGCGGAACATCTCGCTCGTGGCCTACTCGCTGTGCGTGGCGTTGATCCTATCCATCTACTCCTACCGACCCCGCGCGGTGACTCGCGCTGGGGCGGCCGGTTTGCTCGGGCTGGCGTTCTTTCTGATTCCGACGGAGATGCACGAGCGGTACGCGCACCCCGCCATCGCTTTTCTGGCGCTGTGGGCTGTGACCGGGGCGTGGAAGGAACGTGCGTACTATCTTCTCTCCGTCCTGCTCTTGCTCAACCTGACCGCCATCCTGCGCGTGGACCAGATCGCGATGCACATCGCAGCCTCGCTCGTTCTGCTGTTCGTGGCTCTGCTCGTATGGGCAGCGATCTCGAACGGTCTGAACGACGCCGGAGCCGTGACCGAGATCCCGCACGCGCCGCCCGACGAACCGATGCCCCCAGTGTCAGCGCTCGTGACCTGGTTCCGAAGAGGCACGTACTTGTCACTCGTGGCTGCGTGTGTTGGTGTCGTGGCAGTTGGGTACGCGTGCAAGGAGTCGCATGCCACGCTGTCGCGGGACGATACGGTGTACGTCAGCGGTCTGCGACCGGTTGTCTCTCGGCAGGGGTGGGGTGAGTTGGGGCGTGATCGGGCGGTACTGGGCGGTCCGATTCGCCTTGGCGACACGGCGTACATGCGCGGTCTCGGGACGCACGCGCCCAGCCAATTGACATATGACATCCCCGAGGGGATCGAAGCGTTCAATGCGATCGTCGGTGTCGATTGGGCTGCCGATGAGAAGGGATCGGTCGTTGCGTCTGTGGAACTCGACGGGCGCAAGGTCTTCGAGACCGGCGTGCTCACCCGTGGCGATGAGCCGGTGTCAGTTGGAATCCCGATCAGCGGAGCGCGTCGTATCACGCTGCGCGGTGGCCCGTCGGCGGATGGTGTGACAGCGGACCATCTGAGCTGGGCGCTCGCCCGGTTCGAGTAGCCCGTTCCGCCGCTGAGCGGCTTACGCCCGTCTCAATCACCGCCTGCGGCTGAGTCTTGAATATGGTTGGGGCGATGTGGTAGGATACCAGTTGGCTGGGCCATTCATTGGAAGACAAATCACGTCGACGCGTGCCCGGTTCGGACGACGCGGGCGTAGAGAGGATCGAGGAGCGAGGCATGTTCTCATTTCGTATACTGTCTACGTTTGCGGCACTCGCGGTCGCGGGGGCGGGGGCCGTCGCAGAGACGGTCGAGATTCCATCCGCGCGGGACAACACACTGTACCAGAACGCCGGCGGCTTTTTTAGCAACGGTGCCGGCGCGCATTTTTTCGCCGGGCGAACCGATGACGGGGCTCTTCGGCGCGGGCTGATCATGTTCGACGTGGCCGGGGCAATCCCCGCCGGCGCGACCATTACGTCCGGAGTGTTACGTCTACGCATGACGCGGACGGAAGCCGGTGGCGAGCTCGGCACGCTTCACCGGGTGACGGCGGACTGGGGCGAATCGACATCCAATGCCGGGACCGAGGACGACGGCATCGGTGCGATTGCGACGGCGGGCGACGCGACCTGGATCCACACGTTCTTCAATACGTTGTTCTGGGGTGGCGCGGGCGGCGATTTTGTCCCGGCGCCGAGCGCCAGTCAGACTGTCGGTGGGGAGGCGAGCTACACGTGGGGATCGAGCTCGGGGCTGGTCGCAGATCTGCAATCGTGGCTCGACAATCCATCCGGTAACCACGGGTGGGTGGTTCGCGGGAACGAGGGGTCGTCTCAGACGGCGAAGCGTTTTGCGAGTCGGGAGCACCCGAACCAGGGTTTCCGGCCGGTCCTGACGGTTGAGTTTACGCCTGGTGCGCCGCCACCGGGTGACGCGGATGGCGACGGCGACGTCGATTTGGCGGACTTCGCAGCCTACCTGGATTGCGTGTCCGGGCCGGGTGGTGGCGTGTCCGGGCAGTGCCAACCGGTTGACACTGACATGGACGGCGACGTTGACCTACACGATTTGGGTCCGTTTCAGCGCGGTTTCACCGGAGCGCAATGACCCGGAATGAAAAGCGCCCCCAACTCCGTCGATCGCGGAACGGGGGACGCTGGATCGCATCGACCTCGTGATGTCGCCCCGTGGGCGGCTATTTGCGTTGTTTGAGCGGGATGTGCTCGTGAGTTCCCTCCTCCTTGCGTTTCTCGTAGTCAAACGGTTCGGCGCCGGCGTGCGTCGGACTTTCGTCGTTGTGGCAGGTCAGGCAGGTTGATTCCTCGATCTTGGTCAGCCCGACGGCGTAAAGCTCATCGACCGTGTACTCACGCTTGCTCTTCATGATCTCTTCGAACACTTTGACGTAGGCGCTTCCCGGCCCGTGGCAGGATTCGCAGCCGACGCCTTGGCGCGCCTTTGCGGCGCGGACGGACTTCTTGTCGTCCGGGTTGGGCACGGCGTAGCCGCCGGCGTGGCCGAAGCCGGTGGTGTGGCACTTCAAGCAGGCTGTGTCGGTGGTGTAGTCCTTGCTCGCATCGAGGTTGAACTTCTCCTTGGCCTCTTTGGAGCTGCCGGGCTCGAGGATGTCCAGCGCTTTGCCCATGCGAGTCTCCGCCCAGCTCTTGTGCTGTTTGGTGTGGCACTTCTTGCACTTCTTGGAACCGACGTAGGTGTAATCGTCGCCGAGGGTGGGCATGACGCTGATGATTCTGGTGGCGACGACCGCGTCGCCACCCATCGCCGTGGACGCCGAACCCCACACTGCCAAACCGCCTACGACCAACGATACCGTCAAGACCGAGATGAACACGTGACGCCTCATGGCACTCCCCTTTAAGCTAAGGAACCTCTGTTAGTCCGACGCGGGACAACAACCTGCCCCGTGGCAATGCGCGTGCCGCGTGGGGCTCCCGCGCGCGTTCTCACGGTACCCACTTGTCGCGGCCACTGCAATCGGGGAATCGCGGATCGCCAAGTAGGTGCCGTCGTCGATGCAGGCCATTCGGCGACATGGGGGGCGGGAGACGCCTCGCGTCTCGGCCAGCCGTTTGCTGGGCACCGCGAATCCGCGTTTCTCCGCCCGTGGGCATTCGCACCCGGCCGTATCGCATCTCGCCGGGGCAATTCTCAGTACTGGTAACGATCGCTGCCCTGGTTGGGCAACCACAATTTCAAGGTTCACAGCGTCGTTGCACTCGCTACAATGCCGCGAGCCCAACCGTTGCGTGTTCGGCTGGGACGGGACAGCCCCTCGCGGGGTGTCGTGCGAATTGGGTTTACGAAACGGAGTTCGAGTCGATGAGTGAGATCAAGATGAGCGGAAGACTGGTGGCAATTGGCATGCTCGCGTTAGCGGTGGCCGTCGTGGGATTGGCGGGTTGTGACCTTATTGTGCTGCCAGGGCCTGGCGACGGGGGCGACGTGGGCGATGGCGGTGACGGCGGCGACGGCGGTGATGGCGGCGACACGACACCGGCTGAGTTCACAGCCGCCAGCGTCACCCGTGGGGGGGCGATGTACGACAAGTGGTGGAAAGTAGCGGGTGTGGACGCTCCTGCTGAGACCCACGCGCTGTGGGCGACGCGTTCGGATACGGAGTCGAACACGCGCACAGGCGAAGACACCTGGCGTTGCAAGGAGTGCCACGGCTGGGATTACAAGGGCGTCGATGGCGCGTACAGCTCTGGTAGCCACCGAACGGGAATCGCCGGCATTTTCGGCACGACGATGACTCCGCAAGCGGTGTTTGATCTGCTGAAGACCGTTCACGGGTTCGGTACGGCGGGTCTGAGCGATGGTGACATCTGGGATCTGGCCAAGTTCGTGCTTGAGGGGCAGATCGATACGGATGAGATCATAGCGGACGGGCTGTTCACCGGAACGGACCTGGACGGTGGGCAATCCACGTACGACGCAAGTTGCAGCGCCTGCCACGGCGCCGACGGGCTTACGGTTCCGCCGGGCGGTCCGGACGATTTCGATGCGTTCGTCGGATTCTTGTCGAACGACAACCCGTGGGAATTCCAGCACAAGGTGCGTTACGGCCAGCCGGGGACGAGTATGCCTGCGCAGGCGGGCCTTCTCACGGTGGAGGAAGTAGGCGATCTGGGCGCTTTCTCGCAGACGCTTCCGACGGAGGCTCAGTAGGGTAGATTTCCGCGGTGTTGCGGCCGCATGACGTTTCTGGTTTGGCGATCGGGGCTCACACGCCCCGATCGCCGGGCCGTTATTCGGGAGGATCACGATGGACTGTTCCGCAGCGCTTTCGGGCTGCGCGATTTTCGAGGGCATTGATCGAGGCGCCATTGAGTCACTCTTTTCGCGGGGTAGGGAGGTTGCCTACGACGCGGGGCATATGCTGTTCGAGCGCGGCCAGGACGCGCACGAGTTGATGATCTTGGGCGAGGGGGTGGCGGAGCTGCTGTTCCCTGTGCAGATCATGGGAGTAACTCGCGAGGTCACTATGGCGAGCAAGCAACCGGGGGACGTTGTAGCTTGGTCGGCGCTCGTCAATCCCTATCATTTCACACTCAGCGCTCGGTGCGCCAGCGCATGCACGCTCGCAGTGTTCAGCCGAGACGTGTTGCACACGTTCTTTGAAGCCGATCCCACCACGGGCTGCCATTTCATGCGAAACCTGGCGGGTGTGATCGGTCGCCGCCTGCAGGCGATGCAGACTCTCTGGATGCACGACCTTCAGGCTTCTGCGGTCAGGCGGCTCGGTTAGTTAAACTCCTGTCCCTCGGTGTTCCGACGCGGGCACTTGATTTTTTGTCTTGCTTCTGGCACGCCGTTTGCCTCATTTGGTCAACGACGGGTTTGGCGTGCGCCGTGTGTTCGGCCCATCAACAATGGAACAAACCAATGATCTTGCGTCGCTCTGCCTCAGCGCCTCGGTTCGGTCAAACAGAAACTACCTGTGGGAGAGGGGCTTCCAAACGCCTCTGGGGGACGGTGGGTGCCGCAATGTTGCTGTGCCATATCGCGTCCGCGTTGGGCCAATTGCCTCAGGTCAACTCCGATGATTGGACGTCGGCAGCGGTGTGCGCCGAGTGCCACCAGTCGATTCACGCGGTGTGGCGGGAGTCGTTGCACTCGAAGTCGTGGGTGAACGGCGTGTTTCAGGCGGCGTACCGCAGGACGAAGGAAACCTACGGCGCGAAGCAAGGGCGGGTCTGCATGTCATGCCACGCACCGACGGTGCGCCACACAAAGGACTACGACGCCAAGGAACCGATCACGGCGGAGGGCGTGACGTGCGATTTCTGCCATAGCGTCAAGGGCGTGGATATGTCCGACGCGGTTGACCCGATCCGTGTCGAGGTTGGGGCGGCCAAGTACGGTCCGTTGCGTCACGCGCAGTCGCCGGCACACAAGATCGTCAACTCCGAACTGCATAAGCGCTCGGAGTTCTGTGCGAGTTGCCATGAGTACCGCAATCCGAATGGTCTGACCGTGCTGGGCACGTACAGCGAGTGGAAGGGCAGCTCGTACGCCAAACGCGGCACGCAATGTCAGGATTGCCATATGCCGCTGGTTCCCGGGCGCGTGGTGGCGCTGGATGTTAAGCCGGACGCGCCGACGTCGGTGAATCTTCACAACATCTCCGGGTCGCACGATATCGAGCGCGTGCGGCAAGCCGTCACACTGGAAGTGGAAGGATACGAATGGATCGGAGATCGCGTGTGGGCGTACCTCAAGGTGACAAACAAGGGGAGTGGACATTGCTTCCCCACCGGTTTGCCCATGCACCGGGCAGTTCTTGAGATCACCCTTCGCGACGGTAGCGCGGCGGTCGGGATGCGCGAGATCCCGTTCGAGATCGTCATGCTCACCAAGGACGGCAAGCCTATATCGACCGAACACGAGGCGTTCACCGTAGCCGCGCGAATTCGCAGCGACACACGCCTCAAACCAAACGAAGCTCGACGCATCGAGGTCGCATTCGACAAGGTGAAGGCCACACGCCTCAGCCTCTCCGCGACGCTCTTCTACGAATACACGACGGAAACGCTCGTCGACGATGAGGACGGGCAGCGCATCGAGCCGGTGCAGATGAAGTTCTTGGTTGCGTCCCGCCGCAACACGATCAGGCCCGCGGGACGCTAAGCCCATGATGTAAGAGTCGATGAAAGACTGGACCGACCTGAATCGCCGTGAATTCTTGACAGCTCTGGGGGCTGCCTACGGCAGCGCAGCCTACACCCTGGCGGCTCCCCAATCCAAGTTCATTGAGTACACCATCGGTGAGGACGGAGCGCCGCGCGAACGATTCGTGAACGCGCTCTGCACCATGTGCCCCGGGGGGTGTGGGCTCAAGATGCGCGTGGTGCATGGCTGCGCCGTCGGTGTGCGGGGAAACAAGGATCACCCCGTTAACCGCGGCGGGCTCTGCTCGCGGGCGTCGGCGGTCTTACAGGATCTGTACAACCCGGATCGTCTGCGCCAGCCTCTACGCTGCGTCGGTGGGCGCGGCTCGGGACGTTGGGAGCCGGTCGATTGGGACGAGGCACTCAACACCGTGGCCGACCGTCTCGGCGAGATTCGACGCGCCACCGGACCCCAGGGTTTGTGCGTGGTGGCCGGGCGTGACCGGGGATTGGCCCGGACGATGTGGCGGCGATTCACGCGGGCGTATGGTTCACCGAACTTCGTGGACGCTTTCCCCGACGACAATCTCGACGTACTTCCGGCGGCGCTGGCGACGCACGGTGTGCGGCAGCGATTCGGGTACGACCTCGCGGGCGCCGGGTACGTGATCTCGTTCAACAGCGCCTGGCTTGACGCCCATTGGTCGTCGGAGCAGGCGGCGAGGGCGTTCGGGGAGTTTCGGCGCGGGCGTCCCGGATTCCGGCCCAAGTGGGTTGATGTCGGCCCGCGCCATTCATTGACGGCAACGAAGTCCGACGAATGGGTTCCGATCCGCCCCGGTGGGGAAGGGACCCTGGCGCTGGGTATCGCCCACGTGATGCTTCGCGAGGGGTTGTACGATCGCGATTTTGTCGAGAGACGCGGGTATGGTTTCGAGGACTGGACGGATTCAGCCGGCGTTGCGCATCTCGGGTTTCGGCGTACGGTGCTGCGTGATTTCGCGCCGGCGCGGGTTCAGTCAGCCACCGGTGTGCCGGAAGGGACCATCTTTCGGCTGGCACGCGAGTTCAGCCAAAACCGTCCCGCGGTGGCGCTGGGATTCGACGGCGGTGGATGCGGGACGCAGGCGACGTACGACCGGATGGCGATCCACTGTCTCAATGCGCTGGCGGGAAGCATCGACGCGCCCGGCGGCGTGACTGTGTTCAGTGCTCTATCCTTGCTGGATGACGATTTCGATGTCGACGCCGCGTCGGACCGCGGCTTGGTCGCGCCTCCCCTGGACGGGCCAGTCGCTCGGCGGCGTCTGCGTCACCATTCCGTGGACACGCTGGCGGATGCGGTTCAGTCCGGTCGCCCATACGCCGCGCAGGCGCTGTTCTTGGTGGACGCGGATCCGGTTTTCGCGATGGCAGAGGGCGCCCGACTGGGTGCGGCACTCGCGTCGATACCGTTTGTAGTTGCGTTTTCGAGCTATCACAACGACAGCAACCGCCACGCCGATCTGATTCTGCCCCCGACGCATGGTCTGCACCGGTGGGACTTCAACGTCGCCCACACGCTGAAGGGACACACGGTTGTCACTGTCTCGCAGCCGGTGATGCCGGCGCCAGCGATGGCGCGCGACCCTTACGATTGCCTTAAGACGATCGCCGGTCGACTCGGCGGCGGCATCGAGCGGGCGCTCCCCTGGTCGGACGCCGAAGAGGCCGTCGGCGCCGTGTGTACCGAGTTGTTCGAGTCCGGGAAGGGGGCTGCGTTCGGACCGGCCAACGAAGAAAACTGGGCGCAGCTACTGGAAAGCCGCGGTTGGCGAGCGCCATTCGCGGAGAATTACGAAGATTTCAAACGGGACGTGTTGGCTGGCGGCGGGTGGATCGATCCGATCTACTTCCATCGAGAGTGGGACCGGGTGTTTCGTTCACCACCGCAGCGTTTCGCGTTCAGTTCAGCCTATCTGGCGCGCTCGTTCGAGGCATTTCCCCCGGCCGACGGCGAGGGGGATCGGGATCGGCGTTGCCTTCCCGATTGTCGCATCGAGAAGCCGAAGGAAGATGCGACGTACCCCCTTGAACTGTACGTCTACGAACTGCCCAACTTGGTGTCGGTATCGAGTCCGAACTTGCCGTGGCTCAACGACATCGCGGGGGCGTACATGTTTGAGAATTGGCGGACCTGGGTGGAGATCCACCCGGAGACCGCGGAGCATATCGGCCTTTCGTCGCAGGATCGCGTCGAGGTCGGAACGCCGCGCGGTAAAATGGTCCTGCCAGTGAAGATTTACGCGGGCCTGATGCCGGGGGTGATCGCCATCCCGTTTGGTTTTGGGCATAAGACGGGAGGGCGTTGGTGCGCGGGCGTTGGAGAGAACCCCGCCGATCTCGTCGACTCACGCAAGGACCCGTTGACCGGAACATCCCTTTGGACATCCACGCGCGCGTCGGTTCGGAAAGTATGACGGCGGACGATTGCGCGTTTGCGGAGTGTGTGAATGGCTAAGTGGGGAATGGTTATCGATCTGGATCGCTGCACGGCGTGCCAAGGGTGTGTCACCGCCTGTCAGGCTGAGAACAACCTACCTCCCACCGGTGCTGTGGAGGCGGATCGCGGCCGGAACTATACGTGGATGGAGATGATCCCGTTCTCCGGCGAGGGGGAACATCCAAAACCCATCGAGCGGTTACTACCGCGCCCATGTCTGCACTGTGACAATCCGCCATGCGTCAAGGTTTGCCCGGTCGGCGCCACCTTCAAAAACGAAGAGGGCATCGTGGGCCAGATCTTCAGCCGGTGCATCGGGTGTCGCTACTGCACGACGGCGTGCCCCTACACGGCGCGCTACTTCAACTGGAGCACGCCGAAGTGGCCGGCGCCGATGTCGGACCACCTTAACCCGGACGTTTCGATCCGCCCCAAGGGCGTTGTCGAGAAATGTACGCTCTGTCATCACCGCCTGCAGAACGCCCGCGACCAGGCGCGTGCGGAGAATCGGCCGCTACGGTCCGGCGAGTACGTGACCGCCTGCGCCGAAGCCTGCCCTGCGGGAGCGATGGTCTTTGGTGATATGTCGAATCCGGAAAGCGAAGTGTCGAAGTTAGCCCACAGTCGACGGGCGTTCAAGCTTCTCGAAGACCTGGGTACCGACCCTAAAGTGATCTACCTACGCGAGGGTGACTAGCGCCGTGATGCAACACGTTCACACCGACCCCCGCCGCGGATTGCCGACGGCGCCGTCGTCCAACATCCGTCCGCCGATCGAAGACATCAAACTGCTCGAGCCGATTCTGTACACTGGGCCGAAGTTCTACATCACGGTGGTGTGCTTGCTCGCGGTGATCGCCCTCGGCGTTTTCGCCTACATGACGCAGTACCGCGAGGGGCTGGGCGTGACCGGGTTGGGGCGACCGGTGTACTGGGGGTTCTACATTACAAACTTCGTCTTCTTCATCGGCATCAGCCACGCGGGGACGCTGATCTCCGCCATCCTTCGCATCGTCGGCGCCGAATGGCGGCGAACGATCACACGGTCGGCGGAAGTCATCACCGTGATGGTGATCCTGTTTGGGGTGGGGAACATCCTGATCGATCTGGGACGCCCGGACCGGATGTTGAACGTCGTCCTCTTCGGCAAGCTGCGCTCGCCGCTGCTCTGGGACGTGTGCAGCATAACCGTCTACCTGACCATGAGCACAACGTATCTCTACCTGCCCTTGATCCCGGACATCGCTATCCTGCGAGACTACACCACCAAACACCGATGGCTTTACCGAATGCTCGCGCTGGGCTGGACCGGAACGCCGCGACAGCACCGGGTATTGGAGTTGCTCATCAGCGTGATGGCAATCGTCGTGATTCCGGTGGCGGTCTCGGTGCATACGGTCGTTAGCTTCGTCTTCGCCATGACGATTCAGCCAATGTGGCATAGCGCGATCTTTGGGCCGTACTTCGTCGTCGGTGCGATCTTCTCCGGCATCGCGGCACTCATCGTGGCGATGGCTTTGATTCGGTGGGTCTACGACCTGGGCGACTACCTCAAGGATCTGCACTTCAACAACTTGTCGTTGATGCTGCTGGTGATGTGCTTCGCCTGGTTCTATTTCACCGGTTCTGAGTTTCTCACGACGTTCTACGGAAACGAGCCGGCGCACATGGGGATCTTCTGGATGAAGATCAGTGGCCCCTACGCGCCGCACTTCTGGGTGATGGTGGCGACGTGCTTCGTGATTCCGGTCGCGATTCTCTGCAACAAGCGGACCCGCACGATCCTCGGCGCGGTGATCGCGTCGATTTGTGTCAACATCGGGATGTACCTGGAGCGGTTCATCATCGTCGTGCCGTCGCTGTCCCAGCCGCGTCTGCCGCACGCGGAATCGATCCCCTACAGCCCGACGTGGGTCGAATGGAGTATTCTGGCTGCATGCTTTGCGGCGTTCACGCTGCTTTACGTTCTGTTCACCAAGCTGTTTCCAATCGTCTCGATCTGGGAGGTTCAGGAGGGGCGGGAGAACTCGATCGCCGAGGTCACCGCTCGATTGAAGACTTATCTCCCCGAACCGTACGTTCCGGAGGACAAGGAGCAGCCGATAGGAGCGACGCCATGACGCCTGCCATTCGTACGGCGCTCTGCCTCTTGTTCGTCAGCGCGCTGATCGGCTTTTCGTCGTTGGTTCGCGGTGAGTCCGTCAGCGGGGACGTGATGCGTGGCTGGCGCGTGTTCCACGACAAGCAATGTGTCGACTGTCACGCCGTGTGGGATCAGGGGGGGCGCTTTGGTCCCGACCTGGGGCGAACCCGCTTGGGGCAGCGGTCCGACGGACAACTCGCGGGGGTGATGTGGAACCATATTCCAAAGATGCTGGGGTGGATGGAGCAGACCGGTCATCCGCCCGCGACGGTGACTGCCGATGAGATGGCGGACCTTTTCGTGCTGATGTCGTTCGTTCGGCAACTCGACGAGGTCGGTGATCCGCGGCGCGGAGAGGAGATTCTGCGGAACAAGGGGTGCGCGGCGTGCCACGCGACCAACGCCGAAGGCGACGGCGTGGGACCGGACCTGGCGAAATGGGGTCAGTACGCCAATCCGGTCATCTGGGCGCAACTGATGTGGGAGCACGCACCCGTCATGGAGGAGGCGATGGAACGCTCCGGCATGAGTTGGCCCAAGCTCGAGGGAGCGGATTTGGTGCATCTGGTTGCCTACGTGCGCAGCATCGCGGTCACCGGCGAGAAGACGTATCTGCGCCCCGGCTCGGTCGAGCGGGGGCAGTTGCTTTTCCTCGAGAAGAAATGCGATGCCTGTCATCCGGGAGAGGGTCCGGATCTCGCCGACGCGAATCTGCCCACGTCGATCGGCGCCCTGGCGTCGCGCATGTGGAACCACTCGCCGGAAATGGCGCGCGCGATGCGCGAACGGGACGTCGAGCGGCAACCGGTCGGACCGCAGGAGTTGGCGGACATCCTCGTGTATGTTCTGGCGCTCGGTCGCGCCGATCGGGACGGTGACGCGACACATGGTCGGCAGGTCTTTACCGACAAGGGCTGCGCCCAATGTCATGAGCGGGATGATCCCGAGATTGTCCCATCGCTGGGTGATCTCGGTCACGACGCGACTCCGGTCAGCATGGCGGCTGCGATGTGGAACCACGGGCGGTCCATGCTTGAGCGGATGACCGAAGCGGGTATTTCGTGGCCGGTGTTCAACGACCGTGAGATGGTCGATCTGCTGGCGTTTCTGACAACGGTGGACGGCGAAACAACGCCCCCTTGAGGACAACAGGCAATGCGACCTTTTTTCACCGTACTTCTCATAGTCATCGTGCTCGGCGCGCTCGTGACGCTGGTGAAGGCGCTCGTTCCCGGGGGCGTGCCCGTCGATCAGCCTATCGCCTTCAACCATGCCCTGCATCTCGGGGACGCCGGGATGGAGTGTGGTCAGTGCCACACCGACGCCGCCACGAGTCGGTTCGCGGGGCTGCCCGGCAAGGAGGTTTGCCTGGACTGCCACGACATCGACGAGGAGGAGGGATCGCATCCCGAGAAGGACAAGCTGTTCGCGTACGCGGATTCCGACGACGAGATTCCATGGGAGCGCGTCGCCCTCACCGCGCCGGACGTGTTCTTCTCGCACCGTCGCCACGTCACGGCCGGCGGACTCGATTGCCTCCACTGCCATCCGGATCAGCCCCTTCTCACCCGCCCGCCGGCGACGACGGGGCTGGTGATGGCCATGACGGACTGTATCGCCTGTCACGAGGAGCGAAGCCACACCGTCGACTGCCTCACCTGCCACCGCTAAGCCGACGATTCCCGATCGGCGCGGATTCCCCTGGCGCGGTCGTTGTCACGGCATGACCGACGTGACGCGCCGTCGGTTCTGGAAGCCGGCGACAGTTCGCACGGCCTGGGGGGGATTCGCGGCCACCTGTCGCGAACTGTATCGGTCCCACGTCTTTTGCGGTTCGCTGAGTTCACCGACGCCGCGCCGTCCAACCGATACCAATGGATGGGCTCGCTGATCGAACCATGCGCCCGACGGCGTCTCGGCGTCGCGACCGCAACGGTCCATGCCTTTGCGCCGAAGCTGTTTTGCTATAGGATATTGTCGGAGTGTCCCCACGCCCGATGGCGAGCCGGGCCAGCGACCTATGTTGGCGGAGTACCATGAGCAAGCAACCGCGTTTTCCAGGCATCCGGGTCACCACGAACGGCAACCAGTTGGTGAGTTATTACACAGAGGCCCGTGTCGCCGACGGAGGCGTATTCTATCCCATCACGCCCTCGACGGAGATGGGGGAGATGTACCAGCAGGCCTTCGCCGAGGGCAAGCTCAGCGTGTTCGGCGGTAGCAAGCTCGCCGTCGAGGCGGAGGGCGAGCACGCGGCGCAGGGGGGAGCCATCGCCCTCTCGGTCACGGGGCAGCGCACCGTCAATTTCACCTCCGGACAGGGCATTGTCTATGGGCTGGAGCAATACTACCACGCGCCGGGCAAGTGCTCGACGATGGTGCTCGAGGTGGCCGCTCGAGCCCTTACCAAACACGCCCTCAACGTTCATTGCGGGCACGATGACGTTTACACCGCGCTGGACACCGGCTGGATTATCCTCTTCGCCAAGGATGCTCAGCAGGCGGCCGACCAAGCGCTGATCCTCCGCCGGGTAACCGAGCGGAGCCTCACCCCCGGGATCAACGCCCAGGATGGTTT
>JAJDDS010000243.1 GCA_029260195.1 Phycisphaerae bacterium | reverse complement strand
GACGGCTTGGAATCAGCCGCTGGCGATTGACGTGTGCGTGCTGGGGACGCCCTATGCCGGGCATCCACCGGTGCGGCGCGACCGGGCGCGGGTTGGAGACGGGCTGTTCGTCACCGGTCCGCTCGGCGGGAGCATCCTCGGAGAGCATCTCGACTTCACTCCCCGAGTCCACGAGGCGCGCGCGCTCACCAAATCCCTCGGCCACAAGCTGCACGCCATGATCGATATTAGTGACGGGCTGTCGCTCGACCTGCACCGGCTTTGCGCCGCGTCCGGCGTCGGCGCGCGTCTGGAGCGCGACGATCTGAATCGGGTGATCAGCAGGGCGGCCCGCGAGTTGGCGTCCGGTGATGGTCGCGGCGCCCTGGATCACGCGCTCAACGACGGCGAGGATTTCGAGCTGCTGCTGGCTGCCGACGCAACGATCGACCGCGAGAGTGTCGACGCCGTGACACTGTATCGCATCGGAATCGTCCGCGAATCGGGCGTCGAGATCGCCGGCGATGACGGACAAGTCACACCGCTCCAACCGCGCGGATTCGAGCATCGAACATGAACGAACTGACCGTCACCACGCACGCGCCCGACGAGACCGAAAACCTCGGGCGACGCCTCGGGTGTGGCATCGAGAGCGGACTGTGCGTCGCACTGATCGGCACGCTGGGGGCCGGTAAGACCCATTTCGTGCGCGGCGTCGCCGCCGGAATGGACGTCCCGTCCGACGTCACCGTCAACAGCCCGACGTTCGTCATCTGCAACGAGTACCCCGGCCGGTGTCACGTGTACCACATCGACGCGTACCGCCTCGGCGGTTCCGGCGAGCTGTCAGCCATCGGATTCGAAGAGATGCTCCGCGATTCAGCCATCGTCCTGGTCGAGTGGGCGGATCGCGTTGTGGACGCCCTGCCCGACGACCACCTCCGCGCCGAATTCGAACACGCTGGCGAGACCGTCCGGCGGATCACATTCGCCGCCCGAGGAGATCGGGCGCGCCGCACGCTCGAAGCGCTCGATCACAGTTCTTGACACGAACGCGGCGGGAATTCAGAATGTCGAATAGCGAATTCAGAATGAAGGAGGGCGGGTGCCGATCGTCGTTTGGAATTGGGAATTCGCTATTCGCTATTCGACATTCTGAATTCCGCAAGGTAAGAGCATGGCCAAACAACAAGCGCGCCACGACGGTCGGCGCTCGGCTGATCTCAGAAAAATCGAGATCGTGCGCAAGTTCACCAAATTCGCACCCGGCTCAGTGCTCATCAAATGGGGCGACACCCACGTCCTCTGCACCGCCACCTTCGAGGTCGGCGTACCCAAATGGAAAGCCGGGCAAGGGACCGGCTGGGTCACGGCTGAGTACGACATGATCCCCAGCGCGACGCCCGATCGCAAGCGGCGAAACCGCAAAGGCATCGACGGACGTGCGCAGGAAATCCAGAGACTCATCGGGAGATCACTCCGCGCCGTCGTCGATTTCGAAACGCTCGGCGAAAACACGATCAACCTCGATTGCGACGTGCTCCAAGCCGACGGCGGAACCCGAACCGCATCCATCACCGGCGCATACGTCGCCCTTTGCGACGCGGTCCGGTTCGGAATCCGCGAGAACTACATTCCCAAGTCACCGGTACGCGACGGCGTGGCTGCCGTCAGCGTCGGAATCGTCGGAGGGCGCACGATTCTCGACCTCGACTACCCCGAGGACAGCGGAGCCGACGTCGACTTCAACGTCGTCATGACAGCCGGCGGGCAATTCGTCGAGGTCCAGGGCACCGGCGAAGCCACTACCTTTTCCCGCAAACAACTCGACGGTATGCTCACGCTCGCTGCCCGCGGGATCAAACAGCTCAACGTGATGCAGGAAAAGGCGCTGCGACGCAGAATCAAGTGATACGATGGTTGACCGCACACGGAACATACTGATCGCGATCGGCGTCGCGTGGATCGCGCTCGGAGCGATCGGGTGCGCGCCGGGACTTCGCGGCGAACCGTGGACCATCGAGTGCTTAGCGCTGCCCGGCATGCAGCATCGCCGCGACGCCGAGACCGTCGCCAACGTCATGCGGCAGGCGAACGGCGTCAGAGGCCGCGACGTCCACGTCCGTCACGACGACGACGCCTCCCGCATCTACTACGGAAAGTACCATCGCAAGATCGACCGGGCGAAGGGCGACCGCGAGATTCCCAAACGCCTCCGCACCGACCTCGCGCTCATCAAAGAACTCGTCGACGACAGCGGAAGACGACTCTTCATCGCAGCTCGCATGGTACGCGAACCATTGCCAAGTGTCGGGCGCCCCGAATGGAACCTCGAAAACGCTGACGGACTCTACACCCTGCAAGTGGCAGCATTCGAAGCCACGCCAAAACAACCGAACTTCAAGCAGGCAGCCGTCGATTGCGCCGCCCAACTTCGCGGCAAGGGCTACGAAGCCTACTACCACCACGGACCGTCCAATAGCGAAGTGACCGTCGGAACGTTCGGCGCCAGCGCCGTGATCAGACGCAAAGGAAAACCGGAGTACAGCCCCGAGGTCCGAGCCCTGCAACGTAAAGAGCGCTTCCGATACCACCTCACAAACGGCGCCATTTGGCATTCCATCGTCGACGGAGAGAGAGCACCCGTCCGGTCCCTGCTCGTCCGCATCCCCCAACGCGACCCATTTCAGCCGTGACCACCCCGCACCCCATCCTCATCGCCACCGGAAACGCCGGGAAACTGCGCGAGATCGTCGCCGTCACCAACCATCTGCCCGTCGAGTGGCGAACGCTCGCGGACTACCCCGACCTCGCCGATGCCATCGAGGATGCAAACACTTTCGCCGCCAACGCCGCTATCAAAG
>JAJDDS010000242.1 GCA_029260195.1 Phycisphaerae bacterium | reverse complement strand
GCCCCAGGTGCTGAATCCGCCAGATTTGGCACGTCTTCGACGCACTCTCGAGCGGGCGTCAAAAACCGTTCAAATCGTTGTCAATTAACGGGTTACGACGATGGGCGGCTCTCGCTTCGATGCCCTGGAATCCGGGCCTCTGTTTTTCGCGGAACGCGCCCACCTGGTCGGACGTCTCCTTCGCGCCGTCGACCGCGTCAATAGTGACGATTTGGACACGCTGAAAAACGCCGGCGAGACGCGCGATCGGAAGGGCGGCTATCAGCATGACGACGGTTATTCGCCTCCGGTCCCGGCGCTCAACGTGGGAGACGCGGGATGAAGTGATCGCCAACCTCGACCAGCCTGCACCCGGCATGATCGACGTGGGTGAACCGCGATCGCCCGCGACGGTCGCATCCGTTGGGATCGCGACAACGCCAGGGCCAATGGCGTGGCAGTCCACTCGGCGATTCGCAATCAGCGGGACGACTCGAAGGCCCTCTGCCACCGCCAAGTCCGCCACGAAGCGGACGCGTTCGGGTGGCGGTGGACCACCAAATGAAGTCGGTGGCAAGAGCAGCTCGGCTGAAGGCGAGTGTGGACGGAAGCTGGGGGAAAGCCGAGCGGCGTCTGATGGGTTTGCGGTGTGTCCCGCGTGGTCGCCGTTCGGGGCGGGCACTATCGGGTTGAGGGCGGTAAGCTGGGGGCTTGCATGAGTCGCCGACCCCGAGTCAACCTGAGTGAATCACCGTCACGATCACTGATGACGATCGCGCCGCTGGCGCCGGCGGCGCTGGGTTTGGGGATCGGGGTGTGGGCGGATTATGAACTGGCGCCGGGGATAGGTCCGTACCTGCTTCTAATCGGGGTCAGTGCGATCGGGCTGGCGGTCGGGCGCGTGCGCCGTCGATTGGCGTGGTGTGTCGCGGGGTTGGCAGCCGTGGGGGTCGGCGGCGTGTTGCACGACGCGAGCTATCGGCGCGTGTCATCAGACCACATCGCGCGCTTTGTCGGGGACGAGTCGATCCTCGCGCGGGTGCGCGGGACGGTGATGTCAGAGCCGCGGGAAGTGAAACCCCGCGAGACGTTTTTCACGCGATGGGTTTATCGCGGACGAAAGACCCGTTTGTTGATGCGGGTGTCCGAGGTGTCGCGGCGCGACGAGTGGGTCGGGGCGAGCGGGCTGGTGTCCGTGTCGGTGGAGGGGGACGTCTTCGGGGTCCGGGCCGGGGATGGGGTCGAAGCGTTGGGGCGGGTGTATCGGTATCGGGGCGCGATGAACCCGGGGCAGTTCGACTATGCGCTTTGGCAGCGACGTCATGGCGTGCATGTGGGAATGTCCTGCAAGACGGCGGACCTGGTCGCCGTGCGGCAGGAGGGCGTGGATCCGTGGCGGGCGGCGCGCGGGCGACTGCGGCGGTGGGCGACCGCGATGCTGACGGGCGCGGATGCAACGATCGGCGAGGAGACATCCGGATTGCTCGAGACGATGGTGCTGGGGCGCCGGGGAGCCGTCGATCAGAGGACCGAGGAGCTGTTCATCCGCACCGGGACGACGCACTTCCTCGCCGTGAGCGGGGCGCACCTGGGAATCGTAGCCTGGTTCGCGTGGTCCGTGGGCCGGTGGCTGGGGGGGACGCGGCGGGCGTGCGCCGGGTTCGTCGCCACGTTGATCGTGGTCTATGCCTGCGTGGTCGACCCGCGTCCGCCGGTTTTGCGGGCAGCCATCATCGGGGTAACGCTGTGCGCGGGACTCATGCTGCGGCGGTCGACGACGAGTGTCAACTCCCTGGCACTGGCAGCCATCGTTTTGTTGATCGCGCGGCCGACGGCGCTGTTCGAGGCGGGGTTTCAGATGTCGTTCGCCGGGATACTGGCGATCATTTTTTTGCATCGACCCCTTCGTTATGTGTTGCGCTGGCCCGTGTGGAGACGGAGCGCGGACTTGGAGGACCTGTATCCCGTGCCGGTCCGCCCCACGGGCTGGCGCAAATGGACGTTGGGCGCCTACCATCACTTTTGCAGCGCCGGCGCCGTCAGTGTGGCTGCCTGTCTCGCGTCGACACCGATCGTCGTGTCGCACTTCGGTCGCATCGCGCCGCTCGCGTGGCTATGGTCAATTGTCGTTCTACCGTTCGTCGTGCTGACGCTGCTGACGGGTGTGGCGACGGTCCTGTTGGGATGGGTGACGCCGGTCCTGTGGCCACTCATGAGGATGGCGTCTGAGTCGTCGGCTGGCGTGCTCTTGAATGTCGTTGAGCGTCTGGACGACGTATCGCCGGATTTTCACGGTGTATCGAGTATCGTGCGGCAGATCGTAAACCTAGCCATCGTCGCGGCACTCGCCGGCAACGTGCGAATCGGAGCCTCGACGGTCGGAGGCACGTTTCGGCGGCGAATCCGGCTGCCGTTCTTCCCGGTCGTGTTTGGATTGGCGGTCGCGGTGGCCGGAGGACGGGCGGTATGGGGGCAGGTTGATCGGGGAGGGTCACTGCGTGTCACTCACCTGGCGGTGGGCCCGGGGACGGCAGCCGTCGTGGAGTTCCCGGACGGTCGCGTTTGGCTGTACGACTGCGGGACGACCGGAAGCTACGATGTGGGAGCGTCGGTGGTGGTTCCGTTCTGTCGCGAACGCGGAATCGACCGGATCGATCGCGTCGTGATCAGCCATCCGAATCTGGATCATTTCAGCGGACTGTTCTCGCTGCTGGACGCACTGCCGACGGGTCCGGTCGTGATTCATGATCGGTTTCGGGAGATGAGCCCGTTCGGTGGCCCCGCGGAGGCAATGCTCGCGCAGCTGGATCGGCGCGGGCATCCGATAGAGGTGTTCGACGTCGTCGCGAAAACCGAAAATCCAAAACGGACAACTGAAAACGGTCGTGCGCGGCGGGGCAATGTGACGGTCGAGGCGTTGTGGCCGACGGGCGATCCGCGCGGAG